>CAYYTE010000007.1:0-39471 GCA_964474685.1 uncultured Staphylococcaceae bacterium
TTTTTACTCGATTTTTGCAAATAAAATGTATCACATTTTCTAGAAAACGTGATACATTCTTTCTTAATTATTCACAATTATTTTATTAGATTCCTATTTTTTTAATAACTACTTTACTACCAAGTTGGTTTTTAAATAGGTTTTTAAATGTTTCGACATTTGCTTCTTCTGTATAAATCGTATCAAAATTCGTAGAACCGGTAAATATATGTTCACCAATGGTTACTAAACCCGTATGGAGTGTAATGGATACAAGATTATCGCAATAAGAGAATGCGGCACTACCGATTGTTTTTAGTTTCATTCCACCATCTATTTTTACTAGAGCGGGACAAAAACTAAATGCTTCTTTTTCGATTGTTTCTAAATTTGTTCCTGAATTTATTTGATATAACGAATCCGCATGATAAAAGCAATTACTCCCAACTTCTAAAACACTAGCCAAATCAATGGATTTTAACATTGTATTTCCATAAAAGGCATTATTGCCAAGTCTCGTAACACTACTTGGTACTACAAAATGAATGGTTGTATTTGGATGTTGTAATAAGACAGTCTTCGCTTTATTATATAAAACTCCATCTTCACTTGCATAAGTACTATTCTCATTCGACACTTCCCAGGTTTTAAAAGAATTTGGATAATAAAGTGAAATATCTTCTAAAGAGGAACTATCTTTTTTATTACCTATATAAGTAATGTTTTTTGAAATGTAGAGTTTACTTACATTCTTTAAATCACTAAAGTTTCCATTTTGACTAATAATTTTTGTAACAGGTATGTTATCAATAGATTCTGGAATTGTAATTTCATAAGATGTTTGCGAGTCTTTTTTAATTCCTTTTATTATATAATAAGTAGAATCTGTAGATAATTCAAAATTAAATATCTTTTCATATTTTAAATATTCTTCAGAATGAACAACACCAGGATCTACTTTCGTTGAGCGATTAGAAAGGATAGCATAAACACTTAAGCCACCGAGTATTAAAACTCCGATACTGATTAGAATGATATATAGTTTCTTAGTCATATTAATTACCTCTTGTAAAGTATATCACTTTTTTCATTCATTCTCAAGGCAAAAGAAAAAAGAAATACAAAGCCCCACTCTGTATTTCACTGTTTCTATTGATTTGATAAAGTTTCAACCCCTACTATTCCAATGAATCAATCAGAACGTATTTATTATACCAATAAAACTTATAGACTCAAAGGAATATTCTTTGATTAACATAAGTTTTATTGAATAAAAGAAATCTTTATGTCGAAAATGAATTTAATATGTGGAAGCAACTTATTTTTAATAAAAACTTGATGAATTATAATAAATATTCTTTTATCGATAAGATAAAACCTATTGAGAGCCCTCATTTTAGCGTTCGAAACAAAGAATAGCAAGGTAATTACCTTTCAAGAGTTTTAAAGAAGGTTTAAGTAAGGCATCATTCTTTTGTTAATAAGTAATTTAACTTGAAACTATAATAATCATTACCAATAATAATATGGTCTAAAATAATAAGAGATAATAATTTGGCTGTTTCTACAATCGATTGTGTCATTAGAATATCTTGTCTACTCGGATTTGAATTCCCGGATGGGTGATTGTGAACTAAAATGATTTGTTGACAAGAGTATTTATACGCCCACTTGAATATTTCTTTAGAATCAATTAAGGTAGAATTAATGGTGCCTTGAGATAATTTATGACAACTACATAATTTTCCATGAGAGTCTAAATAGAGTCCAAATAAGCATTCTTGTTTTAATCCCATCACTCGATTTTTCATATAATTAAAAATATCTAAAGGGGAAGTCGGATAAAAGATTGTTTCACTCGCAACTTCCAGCCTTCTACCAAATTCCATACAAGCAAGAATCGATAAAGCTTTGGCAACTTTTACCCCCTTTATCTTAATTAGTTCTTCTACGGTTGTTTCGCGAAAGGATAAAAGACTTGGAAACTGATACAAAATGGATTGAGCAAGTTGAATCGCGTTCTCACTTTTTGACCCCGTTCTTAGAATAATAGCTAATAGTTCTACATTAGATAATGATTCAAGCCCCGCCATTAAGGCTTTTTCTCTTGGTCTTTCATCTTCTGGTACTTCTTTTAATATCATACATATTCCCCCCCTAATCTATTAAAAAAGAGTTCATCGAATTCGATGAACTCCTAGAACTCTATTGTTTCATAAAGATTTCTCGAACATCACTAACTAGATATAAACTACCTATAAAGATAGTAAAAGGAACCGGCTTTGATGTTGAATAATTAATTGCATCCTCTAAAGATTCAATTAATACTTTATTTTTACACTTTGAAGTATTATATAAATCCAATGCACTTGCGGAGCGATGATAGAAATAGGATGTACAAACGACTTCGTCAAATGTAGCATCAAGTATTTTCATCATTGCATCAATCGCTTTATCATGAGAAATAGAAATAATACAACGTTTATATGAATAAGGTAATTGTTTAATAAATTCGCATAACCTTGTTATTCCATCAATGTTATGAGCACCATCTAATACAATCAAAGGATCTCTTTTTATGATTTCAAAGCGTCCAGGCCATACAGTCTCTTTCATTCCTTTATAGAATATTTCTTTAGAAATGTAGAAATTACTTGTTTTATTTACAATTTCATTTAAAATTTGAATTGTTTCATAGACAACTAAGGCATTTTCAATTTGATGATAGCCCGCTAATGGGATTTCTATATTCTCATATTCTTTATAAGAGAACTCACTTCCTTCTAAATCCATTCTTTTAAGGATTACTTGATTTGGTTCGGTAATTACAAGTTTTGAATGATTGGTTAAACATACTTTCTTAGCGAGTTTTTGAATAGATGGAATTTTACTTCCAAGAATTAAAGGGACACCAGGTTTTACAATTCCTAACTTCTCAGTTGCAATTTTTTCAATTGTATCCCCTAATTGTTTCATATGATCCATTGCTACATTGGATATAATTGATATTATGGGGGTAATCAAATTTGTAGCATCAAGTCTTCCACCCATACCTACTTCAATGATTGCAATATCTAAATCTGGTAATTCAGAAAAGTAGATAAAAGCAAGAAGGGTGATAAACTCAAAGAAGGAAGGAAGTTCAAATCCGGCTTCTTGAATATCCTCATATTTTAATAAAATCCGATTGGCAATCTCCATCATCGTATTTTGTGGAATAAACTCCATATCATAGCCAATTCGCTCATTAAAGGAAATAACATGAGGGGATGTGTAAGTAGCGACTTTTAAGCCATTTGCTTTTAAAATGCTCCTTAAATATGCAACACAACTCCCTTTGCCATTGGTGCCTGTTATATGAATGGATTTAAATTTTCTTTCAGGATGGTCAAATAACTCGCATAAATAAACCATCTTATCTAAACTTTCTTTAGGTGAAAAGCGACGTTGTACTTCCACCCATTTTTCGAAACTGGAAAAATCAGTGAAATGAATCGAATTCATTATTTTAATACCTCTATTTTTTTTAAATTGTCATTTACTTCTTCTAATTGCTTTTGATATTGTAATTGCTTTTCTTTTTCAATTCGAATTTTCTCTTCCGGAGCTTTTTCGATAAATGCAGGGTTACTTAACATATTTTTTGAACGTATGAGTTCTTTTTCTAATTTTTCTTTTTGAAGATTTAACTTCTTAAACTCATCTTCATAATTTAATAAATCTTTTAAAGGAACACCAATAGTTATCGTTGGTAATACCCTTATAACACAATCCGAATCAGTATTTTCCTTCATAATTTCTATTTGTTGTACATTTGTAAACTTTTTAATATAATCCGTATATTTCTTTATAAAATGCTGAATATCTAAAGGTGTCGTATTTAAAGTAATATAAAGAGATATTGGAGTGGACATACCTACACCTTTTTCATTACGAATATTTCTGATGGATGTAATTAAATCTTGTAAAAGTTTAATTTCTGAAGGTATTAATTCATCCAAATTTAAAGCAATTGGTTCCGGCCACTTCGATACCATAATGGACCCATCATAGAAATGATCATAGATTTCTTCAGTAACAAAAGGCATAAAAGGATGTAATAATTTAAGAATTGTAGTTAATACGAGTTTTAATACATAACAAGTATTTTGTTTCACACGAGTTGAGCCACAACTAAAACTTACTTTGGTTAATTCAAGATACCAAGAAGCAAAAGTATCCCAAGTAAAGTTATAGATGAGTCTTGAAGCCTCACCAAAATCAAAATTGTCATATTGTTCACTTACTTTGGTAATTAATTCATTCATAGAATCAATAATCCAAGAGTCAATCGGCAATAAGTCTTCTTTTCTTAATTCATAAGAATCATCATATTTATTTTCTTCTAGGTTTAATTGAATATAACGGGCAATATTCCAAATTTTATTAATATAATTCCAAGAACTTGCCATCTTTTCAGGTGAATAACAAAGGTCTTGTCCTGGAGTTGCATTTGTTGTTAGAAAATATCGCATAGCATCACAACCATATTGATTAATTACATCAAAAGGGTCTACCCCATTTCCTAAGGACTTGCTCATCTTACGACCTTGTTCATCACGTATCAAACCATGAATGATACAATTTTTAAATGGTCGTTCACTCATAAAGTGTTTGGATTGAAAAGCCATTCTTGCTACCCAAAAGAATATGATGTCGTATGCGGTCACTAAACAATCAATTGGAAAGTAACGCTTTAACATATCCGTATCTTCTGGCCACCCAAGGGTTGAAAAAGGCCATAGAGCACTTGAAAACCAGGTATCTAATACATCTTCATCTTGGTGCCACCCATCACCAGTAGGGGCATTATACCCAACATATACTTCATCATTTCGATACCATGCGGGAATACGATGTCCCCACCATAATTGACGGCTAATACACCAATCTTGAATGTTATCTAAATCTAACCAACTGGTGAGTGTTTTATTAAAACGATTAGGAATAAAGTTTATCGCCTCATCTGAATCTTGCATATCGAGCACATCTTTTGCGAGTGGAGCCATCTTAACAAACCATTGTTTGGATAATCTAGGTTCAACTACAACCCCAGTTCTTTCAGAATGTCCTACCGAGTGAATGATTTTTTCAATGGATGGACATAATCCTTCTTTTTTCAAATCCTCCACAAGATTTTTTCTACATACAAAACGGTCTAATCCTACATACTTTCCACACTTGTCATTCATTGTACCATTTTCATTCATACAAAGAATTCTGGGTAGATTGTGACGATTTCCTACCTCAAAGTCATTGGGATCATGAGCAGGAGTAACTTTTACGATACCTGTTCCGAAGGCTATATCTACATATTCATCCGCAATAACAGGAATTAAACGATTAGCGAAAGGAATCTCAACTTGTTTTCCAATTAAATCCTTATATCTTTCATCCTTTGGATTCACCATTAATGCTGAATCACCAAACATTGTTTCCGGTCTGGTGGTAGCAACTTCTAAGTACTTACCTTCTTCTCCTACTACCGGATATAAAATGTGATAGAGTGCTCCCTCATCATCTTGATAGATAACCTCTATATTCGATAATGCGGTTAAAGCTTCAATATCCCAGTTGATAATTCTTTCTCCCCTATAGATTAAACCTTCTTCATATAATTTCACAAATACCGTTTTTACCGCATTTTGAAGTCCATCATCCAAAGTAAATCTTTCTTTCGAATAATCAAGCGATAAACCAATCTTAGCCCATTGACTATGAATTGTTTTCGCATATTCCTCTTTCCATTTCCAAGTTTCTTTTAAGAATGCTTCTCTACCAATTTGGAAACGACTAATCCCTTGTTCTTTTAATTTTGCGTCTACTTTTGCTTGTGTCGCTATTCCCGCATGATCCATTCCTGGAATCCATAAGGTATCATATCCTTCCATTCGTTTTTGACGAACAATAATATCTTGCATTGTAGTATTCCAAGCATGTCCTAAATGTAATTTTCCTGTTACATTTGGAGGTGGTATTACCACTGAGTAAGGTTTTTTAGATAAATCCCCACTCGCAAATAATCCCTCATTCAACCATTCTTGATATTTGTTTTCTTCAACTTGTTCATGGTCATATTTCGTCGCCATGATTCCTGTTTTCTTTGTTCTCATTTTACACCTCTTTCATAAGAAAAAGTCCTTTTAATAACTTTTTCAATCGTTATTAAAAGGACGAAATTACTCCGTGGTACCACCTTAATTAGAATCTTTTTATTATGAATTCAATTTATTGAATATGAATTCAATTTATTGAATTCTTAAGATTCCCCTCAATTAAAATATAACGGTTTTAACCGGAAAGAATTACTCAAATAGGCGTATGGACTATTCTTTGACGCTTTCATCTCCAGGATTACCTTCAAAAATAACTAATAAAGTCTCGCATGAACCGACTTCTTCCTGTAAACTAGTTATAATTTACTCTTCCTATCATTGAATCAATATAGACAATATTATAACAATTTTTAATTTATTTGTAAAGCAAATTGAATTAATTCATATCCCCAGGGAATCGAAAATCCCCCCTTGGACTTAAGGATAATTCAAATATCTTAACACTTTCGGGAGACGCATAACGTTTAAACTGATTATGTTTAAAACGATTCATAAAGAAATCATAACGCTTGATAGCAACATCAAGACTTACTTTAAATTCTTTTTGAAGAAGGAATACAATTCGTTCTTTGGATGCACCTCTCATAAATATATGATACATAATAAAATCATTTTGGTCATAAGGACCTACAACGGATTCTGTATCTTGATCACTACCTGTTAACTCAGGAGAGATGATTGCATTGGTTATCGCATTTGTTTCTGTTAATAGATTTGGATACTTTATCCCATAATAAGCAACAAGTGATTTAATGGCTGTTTTTGGAAGTCCCGCATTTAAATTATACATACTGATTTGGTCCCCCGCAAACGTAGACCAACCAAGGGCAATTTCACTCATATCACCTGTCCCTAATACCAGGGCATTTTCTTTATTGGCTAGATTCATCAAAGTCAACGTACGATATCTTGCTTGTGTATTTTCATAAGTAACATCTTTTTTCAAAGGGTCTTGACCAATTAAAGAAAATTGTTCCAGCACCCCGTTTTGAATAGGATAAAGCCTTTTGTCCACACCTAATTTCTTCATTAAATCAAGGGCGAGATTCTTCGATTTCTCACCAGTAACAAGGCTTGGCATTGTAACCGCAATAATGTTTTGAATACCTAAATCATACTTCTTAAAGCATTCATAAGCATTTAATAAAGCAAACGCAGAATCAAGCCCTCCTGAGATACCAATAACAACCTTTTTAATACCAATATGCATTAACCTTTTATATAAAGCTCCAGAAAGTACTTCAATGATATTTTCTTTATCACTATCTTTTACAACAAAAGGTAAATGATTAAACGTCCGGTCGAGTTTATACTCTCTATTCTCTTTTAAAATATATTCAATATGGGAAAAAGTCATCATAGGTGTTTCATGGAACCAGCCATTACTATAGCGACAGAAATTAATCGCCATAATATCCACATCAACAATCGATGTTTGATTTATAAAACTTACTTCTTCTTTATCACAGATAACCTCACCTAATTCACAATAGATTCGATGTCCTAAACAGGTATAATCGCTCGATGTTTCGGTAATGCCATTTGAAACAAATAAATAGGCACCTTCTCCTTTTAAAGAAGCATTTTCACATACTTTCGTTCGACTTTCTCTTTTACCGACATAATAAGTACTTGCTGAAAGATTGAAAATCATTTGAGCACCATTTAAATATAAATTCGTACTCGGAGAATTTGGAACCCATATGTCCGCACATATTTCTACACCAAAACAAATGCCGGATGCTTTATTTTGAAACAAGAAACTACCAATTAATACATCTTCACCAAATAATGAAATAGTAGCTGGTTTATCTAAAAACCTCTTTCCACTTGCAAACATTCGATTATCATAAAACTCACGATTTTTTGGCAAATGAATCTTTGGTACAATCCCTAATATATGCTTATTTTGGACCACATAACATACATTATAGATAGAACCCATATAGGATAAGGGACCACCAAACATCCATACTTGATCATTTGATTCTTCTACCATCTTTTTTAAAGCAAGGTTTGATTCTTCTAATAATTCACAATTGTAAAACCAATCCCCTAAAGAATAACCTGTTAAGGCCATTTCGGGAAATAACATAAAACTACAATTTTCATGAGCTTTACATATTTCAATCATTGTCAACGCATTCTCTAAAGGTTTCCCTAATCTTACAACAGGTACGTTTAAACCTACTTTTACAAAGCCATTTTGAAACATATTTTACACCTCATATAAATGATTTTCTTTAATATATTGATTAACTTCCTTGGTTACTAATTCATCCGTTTGATTCAACCGATAAGTGGTTGAAGAAACATTTGGAATAGGATAAGATAGAAATGAAAAATTCTTTGAATATTTACAAAGTAAGGGTTCTTCTTTAATTGCTTTCTCAAACAATTCATTAGTAAAGTTCCCTCTAGGAAATACCAAAAATGAATTATCACGAATTAAAACTTCACTATTTTTCCAGTTCACAATATCGACGAAACAATCGCTGCCCATCACAAAGGTGGGATGATTGTATACTTTTAAACGATACTCAGTCCCTTTAAACTCACTTGTTTCATCAAATAATTGAATGATTACCTTTGGATTATCCTGAAACATAAGCTTTAGCATATCGACTCTTTTCGTAAAACGAGTTAATGATTTATCTTGGTAGTGATACACATCTCCATTCGGAACAATCCATACCTCATCAAACATACTACAAAGTACTTGGACAATAGCCAAATGGGCAATTGTGGGTGGATTAAAGGAACCACCAAAATAGGCTATTTTTTTCATATATTTTCACCTTTAACAAACTATAAATTAAATAATTACATAATAAGTATACCATTGAATGATTCAAAAAACCATAAAAAAGAAAAAAAAGACTTACTAAACCCAATTTAAAGCGTTCGAAAAATCAAATTCGCAGCAATATCCATCCCAAACTCTTTAAAAAGGCGTTATCTGGGTTATTTAAAAACTTAAAGTATTTCGATAAATAAAAACATTTTACTTGCAACCGAAAAATAAAGTGCTATAATTTAAAAAAATAGTTTTATTAATAAAGGAGATTCTATGCTTTATACAATTAAAAACGAATCATTAACTGTTTCAATTGATACTCATGGTGCTGAATTAAAAGCAATCACTTGTAATGGACTTTCCTATTTACATGATGGTGATCCAAGATATTGGGGAAGATGTGCACCCATCTTATTTCCAAATGTTGGAGCTATCAAAGACTCCAAGACAATCATCAATCGTAAAAGTTACAAACTAATGAAACATGGTTTTCTAAGAGACCAAGATTTTGAAGTGGTAAATAAAGATGACAATCACATCACCTTAGTGTTTCGCGATAATGATTATAGTTACGCAGTTTACCCTTTTCATTTCACAATTGCTATAACATATCTTATATTTAAAACAACTTTATCGAGTATGATTAAAGTCGTATGTAATGATGATTTAGGTCTCCCTTTTAACATTGGTTTACATCCCGCTTTTCGAATCCGTGATAATGAAAACTTTGAAGATTATCAAATTATATTTGATAAACCAATCACTTGTACCACACCCAAAGTTAATCTAGAGAATGGGACGATTAATTTTAAAGAAGTGGAGCATACATTTAATAACTTACAAGTACTCCCACTTCGTTATGAAGATTATTTGCATGATGCCATCATCTTCGATTCTATTCCGAGTCATTTCCTAACCCTTAAAAATACGATTACCAACCATGGGATTAATTTTCAATTTAGTGATTTCAAATCCTTAGGAATTTGGACACCCGCAGAAAAGAAAGCCCCATTTATTTGTATTGAACCTTGGATAGGATGTGGTGATGAAACGAACTCTACTCATCATTTTATGGAGAAAAGAGATCTAATCCAACTAAAAAAGAATGAAGAAAAAGTCCTTCATTACTCAATTACATTATTTTAAAACAAACACGCTTCAAGAAATCTTGAAGCGTGTTTTTAATCGATACGTTCAATCACCCGCATTTTTGCGGAATGAGAACGTGGATTTCTTGCTATTTCCTCTTCTGTTGGAATAATCACATGATGATTTATCAGTTTATAATGAACCTCATACCCTTCTGGAATAAAAGGTAGTCCTTTTGGCAAATTCAATTTCGTATGTTCTGAAAATACATTTTTCACAATTCGATCTTCTAAAGATTGAAATGTAATAACTACCATTCGTCCCTTAGGATTTAAAAGTGGTAACAAACTTTTCAGTGCCGTAGTTAAAACATCTAATTCATGATTCACTTCAATTCGAATTGCTTGAAAACTTTTCTTACAAGGGTGATGAGGCATACGTAAAACATAGGATGGCAAAGCACTTTTAATAATATCTACAAGTTGGAGGGTAGATGAGATTTCTGTATTTTCTCTTTTTGTTACTATGGCGTGGGCGATTTTAGAAGCAAACTTTTCTTCTCCATATTCTAAAAGAATTCTTTTTAATTCTTGTTCCGAATAGGTATTAACAACATCTTTTGCACACAAGGACTGTGTAGTATCCATCCTCATATCTAAAGGACCATCCATCCGGTAACTAAAGCCTCGTTCCGGTTTATCGAATTGAAAACTCGATACCCCTAAATCAAATAAAATACCATCTACTTTTGTAATGTTTCTATTATTTAGTTCCTCCCTACAATTTGAAAAGTTACTGGCAATGGGAGTGAAATTATCCATATATTGTTTCAGTCTAAGCGATGCTTTACAAATTGCAAATGGGTCTTCATCAAAACCATAGAGATGACCGGTAGTTAGACGTGAGAGTATTTCGTTTGAATGTCCTCCCCCACCTAAAGTACAATCGACATAAATACCATAAGGATTAATATTTAAAGCATCAATCACTTCATTTAATAATACAGATATGTGTTTTTCTTCCATAAAGCACCTCTTAAATAAATATAAGTATATCATTTTATTTGTTATTATTCAAGCAAACAAAAAGAAAAAACGCAAGATATGCGTTTTCTTTACAAAGCAAATTACTTCTTTGCTTTTGTGTCTGCTGCTTCTTTAACTTTTGGTGCTTTTACGAGTTTTCCATCATAATAACCACAAGTAGGACAAACACGGTGATTTAATTTTAATTCACCACAATTTGAACAAACAACCATTCCTGGTGCTGTGATTTTATAGTGGGTGCGACGTTTTAGCTTACGAGTTTTAGAAACACGACGTTGTTGAGCAATAGCTCCCATGTGCTACACCTCTTTCTATTCATCTAATGAATTTTTGTTTTCATCAATTCCATCTGAATAAGATAAAATCTCTTCATCTTGATCCAAAGTCGGTTCAACTCCAAATTCAACTCCTTGTTCTTTTAAAATTGCCAAAGCATTCGGATGAACAACTTTAAAAGGTTTCAAAGAAATAATTGATTCATATACAATATCATCGAGTGAAAGTGTGTTCTTCTCCATAGCAAATTCATCTGCTGTGGGATTGGTAGAATAGATTTCATCATTTGTGAATTGTAATAAATAATCAACCGGTTCCAGTGTTAAAGAACACTCGAGCACCATTGGAACTTCAACATGATAGACAATACGATAACTATCGAAATTTATACGATAAATTTCACCACTTACAATTGCCTTACCAATATCAATTAAATCTGGTAAAGTCTGAATTAAGTCTTTAAACTCATATTCAGTTTCAAATTTAAATGGGAAAACTGTAATTTTTCTTAATTGATTGATTGTCCACTTCATTTGACATAACTCCTATTTATTAGACGTACTTATTATACACGAATTGCACTTGAAAGTCAAAAAATAAGTCTTAAGAATTCTGATTTTTTTAAAAGAAAGTATATACAAAAATGTTCATACAACATCATTATAAATACCTCTTATTTTCAAAAAATCTCTATCTAGATAGATAGAAACTTCTAAGGCTTTTATATCAAGAAGGAATTTTTATTGAATCTACTTAGATGCAATATAATGAAGCTTATTTTTCTTCTTATGTTCTAAACGAAGTTTATCCGCAATCATTGCTATAAACTCGGAATTTGTAGGCTTCGATTTGTTATAACTAATAGTATAACTAAATATATCACTAATTGTATCTACATTTCCTCTTGTCCAAGCAATTTCAATTGCATGACGGATTGCACGTTCTACTCGCGAGGATGTGGTATTAAACTTAATCGCAATCTCCGGATATAGTGCTTTCGTAATTGAACTTAATAATTCTACATCATGAAATACCATCATAATTGCTTCTCGTAAATACATGTAGCCTTTAATGTGCGCAGGGACTCCAACTTCATGTAAAATATCAATAATCTCTCCATCTAATTCTGGATCATAGTTTGGTTCTTCTTCAAATTTTGTCTTTTCTTTCGTCATAAAATGAATGGTATTAATTAAATCATCAAAATTTAAAGGCTTTAACATTATATAGTCAATTGCAAAATTACTTAATCGATCATTCACAAAATTACTAACGAATTGAGTAACTGCAATAATCCGATGAGGAAAATGAATTGATTTTTCATTTTGTTTCAAGTGTTCGAGTATTTGGAATCCATCATAACTTGAAACAAACAAATCAATAATAAAAACATCCACCTCTGTTAAACGTAATGTGTTTAGAATAGCCTCTTCTGTTTGAAAACTACCTAACACATCAAACTCTTCTGAATCACTATGTTGCTTTAATAGATTTGCAATATGCGATGATTCTTCTTGAACCATGGATTCAGCAACTAAAATTTTTACTTTTGGCATTTCACATACCTCCCTTTTATATCTTCTAATTCATATTTTACCAAACAATTATTAAAGGTTCAAATGAAAATGCACGGCGATTCTAAAAAATAAGTTCTAATGTGATATTTTATGATAAATATAGTCATATAATGTCGAAAAAGATAAATAAATGTAATAAAAGGTAAAAACTAAGCATATAGACTATTTTAACAGATGTACCTCTCTAGTGCTGAGAATTATGTGTATGTATTCTGCTTTAATTAATTATTTTCTTTTATTTCATTTAGAATAGTGAACTTATCTAAGTTATATTTTTTTAAGGCTTCTATTTTTGTCAATACACCTAAATAAATATTTGGTAACGAATAAGTAATAATCTTATTGGTTGCACCAACCTTAGAAAGATATAAACGAATGAGTTCACCTAAACTATTTTTTTGTACAACTGTTTCATAAACATAGAATGAGGAATGATTTTTAATACATTCATTTAAAAACTCATCATCGATTGAATATGTTGAACATATTACTAAACCGACATTTGTAGGTAGTTCCATATTATAAAACTCCCAAGCATCTTCTCCATACGATATTAAATAAACATTCGGTTTATCTATAGTTGGTTTTTTGTACCAAGTAGTATAGTTTTTAAAGAAGGTAGGTCCTTGTGAGAGTTTATACGGGTATAGTAGTGTTGAGGGACTAGATTTATCTTTTAAACATACACTTAACATCTCCCTCGCATCATTTAAGGTTGCGGGAAGATAGATTTTCATTCCGAGGAAAGTGGAAACATACATTAATCCATAAATACCTTGATGGGTAGAGCCAACCGAGTCAACAATTCCAAAATGGTCCATACAAAAAATTGCTGGAACATTTGGTCTTGTAATATCGTGTAGAAATTCATCATAAGCTCTTTGAAAAAAGGTAGTATAGCCGAAAACTACAGGAATAATATTGGCAAGTGCCAAACTGGATGCCATTACCACACACGATTCTTCACATATACCACAATCAATAAACATCCCGGGGTTGTTCTTCTCAAACTCGGTTAAACCACAACCAACGGCCATTGCTGGGGTTAAAACACGTAATTCAAGATGATTCTTACTATATTCTTGTAAATCCTGCGCAAGAATATTTCCTACCCCATTATCTAAATGAATTAATTCCGGATGAGATTTATCAAATGGAGAAACACTATGTAAAAGTCCTAAAGTGTCTTGTTCTGCCGGTAAGAAACCTTTCCCTTTTTTAGTTTTAAAATGAAGGACAACTGTTTCTTTCGAGTTTTTAGCAAAATTCAAATATTTGATAATTTGATTAAAATCATGACCATCTAGACCCTCAAAATAATGAAAGCCGAAACTCGTAAATAAATGTACTTTATAAAGAAGTGATTTCATAATCTTTCGAACGAATAAAGGTGTAATGCCTTTTACAAATCTAGAAGATTTACTTGTACGAATTTTGTTATAATTCTTCTCTAAACCACTCGTATTTTTCGATATACTCATTCCATTATCATTGATAATGATAATCATCTTATCTTCTTTGTGACCACTTAAGTAGTTTAATGCCTCAAAACATAATCCATTCATTAAAGAAGCATCCCCTACAAAAGCCACAACCTCACCGATTTGGTCTTTATAAACCTTTTTTGCTTCTAAAAACCCAATACCTGCTGATATTGAGGTAGAAGAATGACCGGTTTCAAAAGAATCATAAGGGCCTTCCTCATAAGAGGAAAAGCCAGATATTCCATCCGACTTTCCTAATCTATCAAACTCTTTTAAACGGCCTGTGAGAATCTTATGAGCGTATGTTTGATGAGATACATCAAAGATGATTTTATCCTTTGGTTGATGAAATACTATATGTAAACCGATTGTTAATTCCACCACCCCTAGATTTGATGCTAAATGGCCGCCATTTTTACTTACAGAAGAAATAATCGTTTCACGAATTTCAGTTGATAATTGATTTAATTCATTTATATTCATTTTATTTAAATCATCTAATTGAAAGTTTTCAAGTATACTCATATTTCCTCCTTTTAAATGTTTAAGAATTGAAGTTTTCTTCCGTTCCATTTTCATTGACTTTTTTTATTACAACTTGTTTGGCATCTTCTAAACGTTTCTTGCATTCTAAACTAAGACTTATTCCAAGTTTATAATACGTCACCGACTCTTCGAGCGTTAATTTTCCGCTTTCTAGTGAATTTACTACTTCTTGAAGTTGATTTAATAATTCTTCAAAGCTCTTTTTCGTAATATCTGTTTGATTGGTTTCCATTGAATTAGTCCTTTCTATTCATCAATTCTATATTTAAAACATTCGTATGAACAACACCATCTGCCATCCGTATTTGTAAATGGTCTTGAGGCTTTATATGTTCAACGCTAGATACGATCTCTCCTTCATTATTATAAATGATGGCATAGCCTTTATTCATAACATAAAGAGGGTTTAACAAAGCTAATTTTTCAAGCAAATGATTAAACAATGTATCTTTAATATTTAAGGTATCTTCGATACTTTTTGTTACTCTCGTTTCTAAAGTTAATATTTCTGTTTCTTTTTCGATTAAATACGATTCCATATTCCAAGTATGAAATAATTCATCAATATGATTTAAATTGCTTGATGTTTGATTCAATATGGTATTAAAACATACTTCTAAATGATTTGTAAGAGTAACTCGTTCTTTTTCTTTGTTTTCTAATAGTTTTAAAGGGGATGAAAGTAATAAACGATTATTCAATTGATCCCAATCTTTAAAAGAACGAATTAAACTATTCTTCATTGCATTTTTAATTCGATAAGAAATATGACTTAATAAATCAAATACATCATTTTTGTCTTTTGTAAGTCGCATTGCGGCGCCAGTAGGTGTTGGAGCCCGAAATGATGCAACAAAGTCACAAATGGTATAATCTCCTTCATGGCCTACCGCACTAATGGTGGGAATCATACTGTCAAAAAGCGTTCTTGCGAGGGCTTCTGAGTTAAAACAAGATAAGTCTTCATAAGAGCCCCCACCACGTCCAATAATAATTACATCACATGTGTGTTCAAAATACACTTGATGCAACGCTCGAATTAAATCCTTCGGAGCATCAACCCCTTGAACTAAGGCCGGATATAATTTTAAACGAGTTAAAGGGAACCTTCGATTAAATGTAGATACAATATCTTGAATCGCTTCTCCTGTTTTTGCGGTAATAATTGCAACTTCTTCAGGATAATCCGGTATTGGGAGTTTCTTTGATTCATCAAACAGTCCTTCTTTTTGTAACTTATCTTTTAAATCTAAATACTCTTGATATAAAACGCCAATACCAGTTTGAATCATTGTTTTAACAGAAATAGAATACGTACCCTTCTTTGGATACACTTGAACTTTTCCAATTACTTGGACGCTCATACCATCCTGAGGTACAAAATGCAATCCCGATGTGGCGTAGTTAAAAAACATTGCTGATATTTCTGAAGTTTCATCTTTTAAAGAAAAATAGCAATGCTTTCCGGAAAATTTAAAGTTCGATATTTCTGCTTTTATAAAAACTCTTTGTAAAGCAGCATCTCCATCAAAACGATAATATAAATAATTATTTAATTGTGTAACTGATATATAAGAATCCGCATTATCCATAGATCACCTTAGAAATATTGTCTAATAAACGATTATTAAAACGAGTTTGATCACCATCTTCTAAGCTCGAATACTCTTTCGTAATCTCAATTGCTTCATTAATAACTATTTCTACAGGTGTTTTTGTATATTTCATTTCATATGTTGCTAAGCGAATAATATTACGATCACACATAGGTAGACGGTGCAAAGCATATCCAACGAGTGATTTTGATATAATGTCATCGATATCATTCATATTTTCAATCACACCATCGTACATTTTTTTCGCAAAATCAAAATCTACTTCTACAGGATACTCTTCTTCTTTTTCTAAAGAAATAATATCCTCTAAAACATCATCTTTCATTGTTAAATCATACTTATTAAACTCCATCGCAAATAATGCTTGAACGCAAATTATACGACCATTGTGTCTTTTCATAAAGCCTACTTTCTATAATTGATTGAAAAAGGCACAATCGGGTAACCTGATTCATCATATAAATTATTATTTAAATTAATTGCTTCCATAGAGAAGGATATTCGTGTCACCTTATAATAGGAATAAGTTGTCCCTAATGTATCTTGGGGATTTTTATACTCAAGATTAAATATTAATCGATCTTTTTCTACAATCGGTATTAATTGAATCTTTTCATTGAGTTCATTATAAACATATAAATTATTGATAATCCCAGAATAGTTTATAATATTATCCGAAAAAACAATGGTGATTTTTGATAAAACATCCTCTTTGGTATAATTTAAAATCGAACGTGAATACGCAGTAACATCATATTTATGATTCATCGAATACATAATTCGATCAATCACCCCTTCAAAAAAGCTGCTATATATTACTGGTGATTCTAGTGAATTATCAAAAAACAATAAATCATAGGTAAGGATTAAATGAATCATATTAAAATTAAATGTACTAATTGCTTGCGCATTTCGTAAATAAGAAATAGAATCCAAATCAATTGCGGGATCTTGTAATAAATAAATAGGACAATCACGCATAAAACCATTGGAGAAATTATCAAGCACTAACGATAATGCACTTTTATATGTGTTAAAATACTCTTCTTTATCAATATCTTCTTTTAGGGTTTCAAGTTCATATGTACCTTGATGAAAGAAAATACCTTCAAAAGAAATATCTTTTAAATATTTCATTTTATCATAAAAAATAGACACATTCTCTTGATCCATTTCATCTCTATAAGAGATTAAGTTTTGAAATACTTTATATTTCTCACTTACTTCTTTAGGAGCCCAAGATTCAAGAAAGGACTGCTCTACAAGTGTTTCAATAAGTAATATTGGCATATTATATTGACTTGCAAGCGTTTCTCCCAATTGTTGTTCAAACAAAGATAGGTCTTGATAATTCACAACAAACTCTTTTGTTAATGAATTAAAAACAGAATAATCAAAAACATTTGCAGTTGGACTGAAGTTTTCATTACTATTTTTAATTGAAATAAAGCCATCGCCAAATACACCAAATACTTTACCAAAACGAATATGATAATAATTCTTTTCATAAATGCCACGAGCATCTTGAATAACTAAATGGTATTCTAGAAAACTACCAGCAGGTGCATTAAAAGAAATAGACCATACTCCAAATTCATCCGCAGAACAATAGCTTAAAAATACAGTACTTTCTTTTTCATTAAGAAGTTTAGCAACGATTACTACTCCTGTTTCCGCGGTTCCTGAAACTTTGAAAGCACTATTCTCCTCAAATACCATCTGATTACGAATTAAGGTATTTACATGAAAAGATGCGGTTGGTTCTACTCCAACAGGAATTTCAATACGGTTAATACCACACGAAAAAAGGAAGGAACTAAATAATAGTATAAGAAAGGTTGTGATAAATCTTTTCATGAAATCCTCCTAAAAACATATACATATTATACAACAATTCAATTTAATTTGCAATTTTTAAAACTTGAATAAAACTAAAGCCCATTACTTATTCTTTTTTTAAAAGCCAATCTTTTCCTTTTAAGGTATCCGGTTCATAAATGGATAGATTTGGATAATCTTGTTGTCTTAAGGCTTCAAATAAAGCAATTGCTACGCAATTACTCATATTCAATGCCCGTATCTTATCATTTGTAGGAATTCTTATACAAGCATCTAAGTGGTCCTTTAATATTTCTTTAGGAATACCAGTAGATTCTTTTCCTATAATATAGAAGTATTCTTTATTTAAATCACTACACTTCATCTCAGCGGGTTTATGATACCCATACCTTGTATAATAATAAAATACACCCTTAGGATTTTTCTTAACAAAATCATCCCAAGAATCATACACAATAAAATCAACATTCGGTACATAATTCACCGCTGCTCGAATGAGATATTTACTATCTAAAGAAAAACCTAATGGTTTAATTAAGTGAAGTAACGTATTTGTACCCGCACACGTTCTCATCACATTCCCTGTGTTTTGGGGAATTTCTGGTTCAAATAGAACAATATTATTTAATGACATAAATTACTCTCCTTTTTTACTATTAAAACGTTTTAATTCATTATTTGACACATCAACTTTTATTTATGATAAAATATACCTACAATAGGAGGAAATATGGAAACAAATAGCGCTGAAATTGAAAATAACCCCATACAATTAAAGTTAAATCTAAAACGTACTTTTTTTATGGGCTTTGCATTCTTTGCAATACTAATGTTATGGCAAATGTACAACTATTACTGTCCTTTATTTTTAAGATCTTTACTTCAAAAACAATTTGGTGGTGAAGCCAAACAACTTACTTATGTAATTGGTATTATTATGGCCTCTGATAATATATTAGCGGTTGTAATGCTTCCAATTTTTGGCAACTTGTCAGACAAAACAAATACTCGCTTTGGAAAAAGAATGCCCTACATCGTTATTGGGATGATTCTATCCGCAGTATTTTTTCCAATGATTGCTGTGGCATTTTTAGTAGGAAAACTTTGGTTTGTAGTATTAATGATGGCTATTATCTTAATCATTATGAATATATACAGAAATCCCGCAGTCGCTTTAATGCCTGATTTAACACCTAAGCCCCTACGTTCTCGTGCCAATGGAATTATAAACTTTGTAGGCTATATCGGTGCTATTGTCGGAGCAGTGATTGCAATGATATTCAAAATCGGTAGTCAAGACAAAACAACCTTAGAATATGTTGTGAACAAACCACAAAATGCAATTATTGCATTTATGATAGCCTCTGTATTTATGGTAATTGCACTTATTTTATTAGTGAGAAACATTAATGAAAAAAAGATAGAACAAGAAATGAAACAAGAAATGGAATACGGAGAAATATTGTCTATTCAAGCAACAAAGGCAAAAGCAAAGAATGACATTTCAATAAAAGATTCCAAAAAGAACCTAATTATTCTTTTATTATCTGTATTCTTATGGTATGTATCCTTTAATGCGGTAGAAACCTACAATAGTATCTTTTGTACAGAAGTATTAAAGGAAGAAGGCATTAGTGCAATCATTGCCGCAATCTTACCTATCTCTTCTTTAGTAACTTTTATTACAACAATGAATCTCCCCGCAAAGATTGGTCGCAAGAAATGTGTATTAATCGGCCTATTTGCAATTATCTTTGGTTTCTTAATCATATCCATATTAACTTCTACCAAGATTATTAATGGAAACTCACCAAAATTATTAAAATATGTTGTGTGTCTTCCTGTAATATTCTGTGGAATTGGATGGGCTTTAATTAATGTAAACTCCTATCCAATGCTCGTTGATATGACTAATCAAAACTCAATTGGAAAATATACCGGTTATTATTATACCGCATCAATGATTTCCCAATCGATTACTCCCATTGCCTTAGGAGCAATAATTTCCTTTACATCTTTAAACTTCGATTTCTTGTTTATATATGGATTAATTACGATGATTCTTGCTTGTGTTTGCTTTATATTCTTTAAAGAAACACATCATGAAATTACGGAAAAAAAGGGATTTGAAAAACTCTCAGATTAAATAAGAATGAAATGATTATGATAAATACGATTATTTATCATAATCTTTTTTTTATTCCACATTGGTTTTATAAGCCCCTTCAGTATAAGGGTTACATTTAAAGTCTACTTCTATTCCTTTTAATGCTTTATTATAACTTTCAATTACTTCTTTCATTTCAGATAGTGATTCATCTGTAAATACTATCATAAACTCATTTACACCATTTTTTAAATAGGTACTCATATATTGAATACGGTTGAACTTACTAAAATGGAGAATCCTTAAATTACAATCATCATTAGTAGAATTCGTAATAATTTGCATTTGATTATGAAATTCATCTTCAATCATGAAATTATGACCTTTACAAATTCCACACCCTTTATCTTTCATATGATAATAGTTCGCAATTAAACAGTTCTTACTAATCATCATATCTGGGTTTCCATAGACAAATAAACCCACTTTTGAATTCGACTCTAGTGCTTTTAATAATTGAATGGTTCTATCCAGTGACTGTTCTAAGGATAAATAGATTGTTGAATTACTATACTTTTCTATCCATTTAAAGCTTTCACTATTGGATATATTATAATAAGGGGAAATAAGTCCATTTGAAACCTTATCTAAAGTAGATAGATTATGAGATATTTGATACACACTCGTATCGCTCAATCTATCTAATGCTTCTTTAGGATATGACAAAACATCAAAAGATTGAAGGTATTCATACTGTTCCTTTGTCGTCGCAAAACAAACGAGTTGAGTATTTACCCGCTTTGTTTCACTCAACTTCTTAAAAATAGGTTGAGCATTCATTCGAGTTACTTTATTTAACAAATATGCATTTAATTGTTCAATTATATTTTGTTTTACTAATGTAATATAAGGTAAAGGAATAAAAGCAATATCATCACAAACAAGTTTTACTTGGGATACAACAAATGTTGTTCCTCCCATCTTTTTTAATTGATCAATAATACGCTCTTTATCAATTGCTTTTTTACAAGTATCATTTAATACATTTCCAATTGCTTGAAACTTTATCCCATCAAATGTGGCTATCAGAAGTAAAGGCGAATTTAATTTACTTCTTAATTCAAAAGAAACTTTTTGAAATATTTGATTTGTAGATAGAAGTTTTAAAGCATCATTTTGTAGTGCTTGAGAGGATGTTTTATACACATCACTTGGAAGTTGTAAACTATTCACATAAGGCAATTCGACAGTATCACCCGATTTTGCTTCTTTTACCATTTGACCATTTCGTAAAATAGTAGAAACATAAAACCCTGTTTCAAAATCATTTGAAACCAAACGAATCCCATCATTTAACTTTAGATCGTCTTCTAATTTAATCTTAATGTATCGGTTATTTTTTTGTATTACAGAACCTATCTTTAAACCCAAATGATTTACGGATTGAATGTTAAAACGGTCTTCATTCTTTGCATGAAAAAAGCATCCTTTTGTGAACTTACGATTATAGGTTACAACCATATCGTGATAATCAATCCTTTTATCCAACATATTCTTATCTAAGGCATGGCGATATGCTTTTACAGCCGAATAAACATAAGCCGGTTTTTTCATTCTACCTTCTATTTTAATAGAAGTAACAAAAGCAGTTTCAAAGCTAGAAATGTCTTCTACTGTCATTAAATCCTTTAAAGATAGTAATGGGGTACTCATACATTCTATTTCACCATCTTTTATTAATGAATAGTTTTTACGACAACTCCCACAACATTTACCTCGATTTCCACTTCTTCCCCCAACAAAAGAACTCCACAAACAATTACCGGAACTCGAATAACACAAGGCACCTTGACAAAACACTTCTACTTCAAATGGCATTTGTGCTATTTTTTCTACTTCTTCTTTTGGGGTTTCTCTAGCAACAACAACTCTTGAAAAGCCCATTTGTTTTAATATCTTTGCGCCTTCAAAACTATCAACATTCAGTTGAGTCGATGCGTGTAATATAAAGTCAGGATATCTTTCTTTCACATATTTTAAAACACTAAAATCTTGAACGATTAACGCATCTACCTTTGCAAGATATAATTCATCAATATATTTATGTAATGAATCTAATTCTTCTTCAAAAATGATTGTATTGACAGTAACATAGACTTTTTTTCCATGTAAATGAGCAAAATTAGTCGCTTTAAGTATTTCTTCCATAGAAAAATTCTTAGAAAAGCTTCTAGCACCAAAATTCTCACCACCAAAGTATACCGCATCCGCTCCCGCCTCAATTGCAATTACAAATGTTTCATAATCGCCAGCAGGTGCTAATAATTCTATCATATCTAATCCTTTCAATAAATAAAAATCATGAGAAACTACTCATGATTCTTATCTAAATCTGTATCTGCAGCTTCATCTTTTAATAAATAAAGAATACCAATCGTTCCAGCTCCACAGTGACTTGAAATAACACATCCAGCACTCGTACGATATAAATGAGTAATGGAAGGAAGCGTATCTGAAATTAACGATGTAATGTATTTTGCATAATCTTCAGCAACTGTATCTGTAATGAATACAAATTCATTGTCCACTTTACCATTTTGAAAATCCTTTAAATAACAAGTATTTACCATATAAGTTAAGGATTTCTTCATTGTTCCCACAATCTTTTTCGCAACATGCATCGAACTGTCACGAACGGTAATCAAAGGTTTAATGTGTAACATCGTTCCAAAAAAATTAGAAAGGGCATTACATCTACCACCTCGATAAAGATAATCCAATGTAGGAATTACAAATTGAGATTTAACACGAGGAACAAGGGGGGTTACAAGTGAAATGATTTCTGTAAGACTTTTTCCTTCATCACGATATTTACAAGCTTTTAATAAAAGAATACCAATACCTGTGGATAAATTTCCACTATCTAATACTTGTAGTCTTCCCTCGGGAAACTCAGTTTGTGATAACAATTTTGCGGCTTGATAAGTACCCGACATTGAAGAACTAATCCCTGTAAAGAACACATCATAGCCTTCATCAATATATTTTTTAAAGAATTGATAAAACTCAACAGGTGTAATGGCACTCGTTTTTGGCAACTTCCCTGTTTCTTTCACTTTACTATATAATTCACTCGGGGTAATATCAATTCCATCCCGAAAAGATTCTTCACCAAATATTACATGAAGAGGTATAATTTTAATATTATATTCCTCAATTAATTCCTTAGATAAATCACATGTACTATCTGCTGTTATGATTACTTTGTTCATTTATTTTCCCTCTATTCACAAATTTTTTTGCCTTCACTTGTAAGTTGTGTTATTTTATTTATAAGTAAATCTCGAAAGATGACTCCTGTAGTTGTAACTTCGGTAACATTTTGAAATGGATATGAACTTTGTTGATAAATGTAATCAATTGCTGAAACAAAATATATACCATTATCATTTAATAGTTTTCCATTTATATAAAGATTATTTCCAACATTTTCTAAACTTGAACTATATACACAATCCAATCCACTAGTTACAAGACTGCGAATATCTGACCCCTTCATCTTAAAAGTCATAATTGTATTATCAAATGGAGTGATAGAATAGACTTTAGAAATCGTTATATCGCTATTGTATGCAATCGGAAAAGCGCTCGTACGAAACCCACCATAATTACAAAAAGCGACATCCGTATGGAAATACTCTTCCATACTATCTAAAGCAAATCCAGTAAAATCAATTCGATTAATTTTAGAACCAGCTTGACCTATCACACGGTTCATAATCGGTGCGCAATCTTCAACGGCTTTATCCACCAATAAGTCCACACTAGAATCCTTTTGTACAACAGTTTTCATACTTTTAACAAAGGAGGTAGCACCAGTAACTTTTTTGGTATCATCTATTGTTAAGTTAATAACTCCGACGCCATTACTATAACTTCCCGCTTGAACGCAAGGGATAGGATAATTATCCCCTCTTAAATAGGTAGTCGATGTTGTTTGATGAGAATGGGCATTTACAATTACATCCACATAAGATTCCTCTGGGAATTTTGCAATAGCATTATTTGCATAGGATGAAGAGTCGTGCCCCATCGCAATGATAACATCACAACCTTTATTCTTCCTTAAATCTTTAATAATTGGTTTTAAAGTAGCTATAGGATCTAAAAATTTAAAATCCTCGACACGAGATGCAAGAATTTGTTCTTCCTCACCATAACCAATATAGCCAACAATGCCAATTGTTAAATTTTCTCTTTTAATAATAGTTGAACTATTCATATAATCCGGCATTCTTTGAAGCGATAATTGATATATATTTGCTCCTAGTAATGGAAACTCTGCTTGTTGTTTGGTTGTATCTCTACCAAAATAATTCGTAATTGTGTCAAGTCCCCAATCAAACTCATGATTTCCACAAGTCATCGCATCTACATTCATCTTGTTTAAAATGGGAATAACGCATTCTCCATTGGCATAATTCGATACACCCGTACCTTGAAACATATCACCGGCTGCTAATACAACCGATGCTTCTGATTTCTTCTTTTCTTCGTTAATAAAACCTGCCATCCTCGAAATTCCACATTGATTATAATCATTTTCAGTAATTTGTCCATGTAAATCATTCATCGTAAAAATACTTAATGTATTTACAATTTGATCGATAGGTTTTTTTGCATTTTCACAACTAACAAGAAAAATACCTACAAATAGCAATAAACTAATCAATAATAACTTAATATTCTTCATTTCAGTCTCCTATATCAACTTATTATACCATTTTTTCAATCTTAAATCAATTTAAATGGTTTTTCAGATTGAGTAAACTCTTAACCCTGAATTAAATACGCAAGTGCAACATTATTAAATAACAAAATTTATAAGACATATGGAGTTACATACATAAAAAAAACTGTTTTATATACTACTAGTGATTTTTCACTACCAATTCTTCTACTCCAATAGTTTCTAGATACTCTATTTCAAGGACAATTTTTATAAAAATTAGAAATAATTGAATTTACTTTTTGACAAAACCAAGAAATACTCGATTTATAAAAAAATAAAACATTTAACTTTACAAAGATTTAAATTTTTGATATAATATTAATGTTCAAAAAAAAGCATTCTTAGCTCAGTTGGTAGAGCAACTGACTCTTAATCAGTGGGTCCAGGGTTCGAGTCCCTGAGAGTGCACCATTGAATATTAGATGATTGATTTCAATCATCTTTTTTTATTACTATAAGACTTAAAAAGGTGGTGCCTTCGCACCACCTTATTGTTAACCAAGTAATATAGACCGAATACTAAGTTAGAACTGATTCGATTTGTTAAGTGGTTCCTCAAGTAAAACATTAAATTTCGAATAATCTGATTTATTTGATAAATCGGTCCTATAAGAATACTTTTGTACATATTTACTTGCTACTTCTTCTAAATGATAGAAATCTACACATCTAGAAGATAATTTACTTGAAGGATTTTCATATTTTTCTTTAATTAGAAGTTCCGCATTTCCAACTATAGAAGTTTTTTTTATGTTTGCTAGTTCACTTTGTAATAAATGAACATATTTATCCTTATCCGATTCACTCGAAAACTTTCGAACTTGATCCATTTGATTATAATCTACATCAAAATAGAATTCCTTCGCAACAGGAAACATATAATTCAAATTTACCACAGCAATCGGTTTCCCATCGGATACATTAAAGATTTTTATAAAGTCTAAATCTTGCTTAATAAAAGCATGGCGTTGTTGATAATGGGAAATTTGAGTAACATAATCAAACCCGTTATGTTCAAATAGAACTCCTAAAAAAGGTTTAAATTTATAGCCTCCATAATTTGAATGAGGAATTCTTTCATCTCCTTCATTCCTTAAGTAATTTAAATAATCTTCATTAATTATTATCCATTTTAATTCCATCGAATACACCTTGTCCCTTCTAACAAATTTTATCACAAATTCGCATAAGAAACACTCTTTTTTTATATAATTGTCAAATTTGCTAAAATATTGATATTTGCTTAAATTATGTTATAAAAATGATTGATTAATTAAGTTTTTTAAAAACAAATTTATCTTCTTGCTTTATCGTAAGGTTGTCCTTCGGCTTTCGGAGCCCTTGATTTCTTAGATGTGAAAGCAAGAACAATTAAAGTTATAACATAAGGGATTACACGATAAATATGAGGACTTATTCCTAGTTTCTTTAAAGCATATTCACCATCATTATTAAAGTCTATATAAGGATATCCTACGGATATACACTTTAATGAACCAAATAATAATGCGGCTAAAGCAATAAATAAAGGATTCCAGTTACCAAAAATCATAACTGCTAACGCTAAAAATCCTAGTCCTGCCACATCACCAGTTGAGGTACACCCAGCTGAAGTTAAAGCATAAATAAATCCACCAAAACCAGCTAATGCACCAGAAACAATCGTTCCTATGTAACGCATTTTTACGACACTGATTCCTAAGGAATCCGCTGCTTGAGGATTTTCGCCGCAAGCACGTAGTCTTAAACCTAACTTTGTTGTATATAATAGAATCGATAAAATAACAAAAATAATAATTCCATAAATAGTCGTAGGATAGATCTTATTAAATAAGATATTACCTAAAACACCTAATTGTGTAGTTTCTTTAAAGCCAAAATCCGTTTGAAAGAACATAAATAATTCTGCAGGATTATATTTTGAATCGATATTTAATACGTTTTGCTTGGATATTAATATTACCAAGAATAATACTAATGCGGGGGCAAGAAGATTTATCGCCGTACCACCAATTGTTTGATCTGCTTTTAAATTAATCGAAGCAAAAGCCAGTAACAGTGCCATCAGCATCCCACCTAAACTCGAAGCAAGGATAGCAATAATAAGTAAGATTTGGCCGGTACTAGGGCCCATGCCAGCACTTAATAATAGACGAACCGTTAATACACCAATAAAAGCACCGAATATCATCATACCTTCTAAAGCAATATTAATAATACCACTTCTTTCAGCAAATAAACCCGCAAGTGCTACAATCATTAAAGGAACTGCAAATAAAAGTGTTTGTTGAACAAAATATACCATTCTATTCGCCTCCTTTTTCTTTTGTATCTACTGGTTCTGTACAAGTAAATCCATTTACATTTGTAGGAATCGGGATAACATCTGGTTTTTTCCGTTTCTTAAAGATATTTTTAAACTTTACTTTACCAGATAATAACTGTTGAATAAACAAAGAGAAAGCACTAAAATATACAATAACACTTGATATAATACTCGTTATATATTCATTATAACTTGTCATATATTTAATTTGCATACCCGCAACATCCAAATAGGCCATAAAACACGAAGCAAAAACAATACCAATTGGATTGTTAAAGGCGAGTAGTGCTACCGGGATTCCATTAAACCCAACTGCTGGTAGAGATTGATAAGTACTCCAAGCAAACTCAGTATTTCCAGATAGATAATATAAAGAAGCTCCACAACCAGCTAATGCACCCGCAATTGCCATCGATGTAATAATACATCCTTTTTCATTAATACCCGCGTATTTTGCGGCATTACGGTTACTACCACAGGCTTTTAATTTATATCCAAATGTAGTTTTATTCATAATCACATAAATAAGGAAAGCAAGTGCAATTGCAACAAATATTCCCGCATTTACTTGTGAATCTTTAAAGAGTACATCAAGTCCTAATTTTGCGGTTGCAACGTTATTGTAGGAAGTTTTAAAAACAAATGCCCAACTTTTCGTTTGACTTGGGTCAAGTAGATATTTAAAAGGACCTGAATTATTATCAAATAAGGAAGTAACTAGGTTTGCTGCAATCCAGTTTGTCATAATACAAGTAATAACTTCATTTACATTAAGGAATGCTTTAAACAACCCGGGTATTGCTCCCCATAATGCCCCAGCAAGCATACCGCCTAATAAAGCGAGAACCCAAACAAAGAAACTTGGGATAACTGTTGTAGGAATAGATAATGCTATAATCAGCGTTGCTGCCGTAGACATTAAGTATTGTCCAGGAGCACCAATATTAAACAGACCAGTTTTAAAAGCAACGCCTACAGATAAACCAACCATAATTAATGGAGTTGCTTGAAATAAAATATTACCAATGTTTTTTCCATTAAAACCAAATATTAGATTACCACTTGCATTTCTTCCAGTATTTAATGCAGAAGTAAAGACTAATTCAATCGCCTCAATACCTGTTTTAAACGATATCTTAATTCCACTAATTGTTTTGCCTGAAAAACAAAGTAAAATAATACAACCAACAATTAATCCACAAAGAATGGCTAAAAGGGAAGCCGCAATAGCTTTTGTAGCAGGCTTCTTCCATTGCTTGGATACAAAGTTATCCATGTTATTTTTCTTAGCATGGTATAAAGGAAGCGCAATAGATAAAACTAAACCAGTAACAATTACCGTATTAATGATTAATAAAACTATTCCAGTCATTACTCTTCCTCCTTCATTACATTCTTTTTAGCACCGGCCATATAAAGACCTAATTCATTTAAGGTTACATTGGATGGGTTAAACTCACCGACAATTTCACCTTCATGCATTACTAAAATACGATCTGCTAAATTCATAACTTCATCAAGTTCAAAAGAAACGAGTAATACACCTTTTCCTTGATCCCGTTCGGATACGATTTCTTTATGAATAAATTCTATCGCACCAATATCTAAGCCTCTTGTCGGTTGTACCGCAACCAATAAATCTGGGTTTCTATCTAGTTCCCTTGCAATAATTGCTTTTTGTTGGTTTCCACCGGACATTTGTCTTACAATTGTTGTTGGTCCTTGACCACTTCGAACATCAAATTTGTCAATCAAACTATTTGCATAAGAACGTATCTCTGATCTTTTAATAAAGCCATGATTCGAAAACTGAGGTTCAAAGAATCTTTGTAATACTAAATTATTTTCAAGAGAAAAGTCTAGGATTAAACCGTATTTATGTCTATCCTCAGGTATATGACTCATTTTCATTAAACTACGTTTATGAATTGAATAATTTGTAATATCTGTTTCTTTATATTTTATTGTCCCTGATTTTACTTTTAATAAACCAGTAATTCCAAATACTAATTCCGATTGTCCATTTCCATCAATACCCGCAATACAGACAATTTCACCTTTTCGTACCTTAAGTGATACATCTTTAATTACATCTAAGTGTTTCTCGTGAGAGTGAATTACAAGATGTTTTACATCCAATATTACTTCACCAGGTTTAAATGCACTTTTTTCAGTAATAAAATCAACTTTACGGCCTACCATTAATTCAGATAGTTCTTCTTTATTTGTTGAATCTACATTTAGAGTTTTAATACATTTCCCTTTCCGTAACACCGTGACACGAGTAGCAACTTCGATAATTTCGTTCAATTTATGAGTAATAAATAGAATCGACTTACCACTTTTTGCCATATCTTTCATAATCAAAAGTAATTCATCAATTTCTTGAGGGGTTAAAACAGCAGTAGGCTCATCAAAAATCAAAATTTCATTATCGCGATATAACATTTTAAGTATTTCTACTCTTTGTTGCATCCCAACGGTAATATCTTCTATTTTACTATCTAAATCTACTTTTAAACCATATTTTTGAGACAAATTTTCAATTTTTTCTCTAGCTTGTTTGCGAATCAAAAAACCGCATTTACTCGTTTCAGCACCTAATATAATATTATCTAAAACTGTATAGTTTTCAACCAATTTAAAATGTTGATGTACCATTCCTATTCCTAATGCATTGGCATCATTGGGATCATTTATTACAACTACTTTCCCATCTTTTTTTATAATACCCACATCCGGTTGATAAAAGCCAAACAATACACTCATTAGTGTGGATTTTCCTGCTCCGTTCTCTCCAAGTAAAGCGTGAATTTCACCTTTTTTTAAATTAATAGTGATATCATCATTCGCTTTAATACCAGGAAATTCCTTCGTAATGTGATTCATTTCGATAATGTAATTCTCCATTTTGATGTTTTCCTTTCATCTTATACTACCTTAATCTATTAAAATTATATAACAAATACAATCAAAAGTCAAAGATTGTGATAGTTAGTTTCAATTCAAATAAAACCTCTTGGGAATACCAAGAGGTTTTAAAGACAATAGAATCAAATTATTTAATCCAATCTAATTTAACATTAGTATAAGATTTTGATTCAGCGCCTGTAGGATCACTTGCAACAGTTGTAGTACCTGCTTTAATCTTTGCAAATAATTCTTTGTATTGTTCAACTGTGAAATTCTTTAAACTCCAAGTATCAGTAGGAAGACCAACAGCATCTTCAGCAGCACCTAAGTTAGCTTCTTTATTGGCAACTTCAGTCCATTTGTTATCAAAGAATTTAGCTAAAGCGTACATAGTACCTTCACGTAGGCCTTTTGTAGCAGATGTGATAACCGTACTAGAATCACCGGATTGGTCAACGTCAACACCGATTACTTTACCATTGTTCGCAGCAGCAGCACTGAATGCACTTGAGCACATAGAACCACCACAGCTGAATACAACTTGAGTACCAGTTGAATACCAACCTTCAAGCATTGTTTGTAAATCTGCTGAAGCTTGGAAAGTTGAACCATAATTCCAACTATATTTCATATCGATAGTAATACTTTTAGCCTTTGCAGCATCATTAGCACCTTGAATATAACCATAGCCGAAACGTTGGCATGCAGGGTTTGTTCCACCACCGCCACCAGAGAATCCAAGCTTTGTATATCCTTCCATTACTGCCGCATACCCAGCAAGATAGCCAGATTGTTCTTCTTTGAAAACAACTGCAGTAACGTTATCTAAGCCAATTGTCCATCCATCAACGAAGACAAATTTAACATTAGGAAATTGCTTAGCTGCTTTATCAAGAGCGTTTCCTTGCATAAATCCAGCACATACAATGATCTTTGCACCATTGTTTGCTGCAGAAGCCATAGCGTCATAACGGTCATCATCTGTTGCAGCTGAGGAATTAGCAGGTTGATAATACTTATAAGATTTGCTATTCTCATGAGCATATCTCTTTATGCCTTCCCAAGTTCCTTGGTTGAATGATTTGTCTTTTAATTGACCGATATCGGTAACAAAAGCAATTTCATAACCATTAGAAGATTCCATTGCATCTGGAATGGCATCATAATCATAGCCTTTATTATCATCTTTATCATTATTGCATGATACTAAAGAGAATACGGCTAATAAAGTAATAAGACTTAAAAATACTTTTCTCATTTTTTTCCTCCATTTATATTTTGTTGTACCTATTTACTTATAGTAAACGTACCAACACTTTTATTATATCAAAATATTTTTAAATAGCAAAGAAAACGTTTAATTATTTTTATAAAAATACAAAAAAAGAATGGAATAATTAATAAACCATTCATAAAATATCTATTTTCCGGATACTTTTAAATTTTTAACTTTTAAGCAAGAGCAAGCATAACCATCCATTGACTTTGTTAAATCAAAATCTTTCCCAATTTCTTCTACATTATTCATCATTTCAAAGAAGTTTCCAGAAATAATAAATAAAGTAACTGGTTTATCAATCTTGCCATTTTTAATTAAATAGCCTTTCGATTGAACATTAAAATCACCAGAGATTGGATTAATACCCGCATGTAAGCCACTTACTTCTTTTACATAAATACCATCTTCAACAGTAGATATTATCTCTTCTTTTGTTTTTGTACCTGGTTGAACATAAAGGAATAAGGGAGCAACCCCAATACTTCCGCCTTGACGAACACCATTTCCAGTAGAATTTGTATTGAAATGCTTAGCAGTTTTTAAATTTTGTAAGAAATATTTAAATACACCTTTTTCAACAATAACATTCTTACGAGTAGGAACTCCTTCCGCATCAAAACTTGTTTTAACTAATGCTTCATGACAAATTGGATTATCAATAATTGTAATGTTATCCCCAAATACTTTGGTATTTTCTTTACCACTTAGTAAAGTCATCTTCTTAATTGCAGATTCTCCTGAAAACATCGAAGAAAATGCTTGAATAATTTCCGAAGCAACTTCTTTATCAAGAACAACAGGATAATTTCCTGTTTGAACAAAACCTGCATTTAATAAAGAAAGGGCAGTAGATGTTGATTCTTCAACTAAACGATTCCACTCAATTTTACCAAAAGCATTCTCACAATCAATGGCATAGCTTACGGAAGTATCATCTTTATCTCTTGCGATTGCGGGAGCATATACAACAATATATGAATATTCGTTATGTAGATTTACCCCTTTGGAGTTCACTAATACCGAATCCACATGAGATTCAGAATAATGACTTCCATTTAATTCGGTAATTAAAGGATTCGTTTTATGAATATCATTTTCTAGTTTCTTTAATAGAGTGATTTTTTCTTGAGTAGAATGTAATTCATAATCAGATTTTGGATTATCTACTTTTTCATATACTCCACTACCATCATAGAGCACTTCAACAGCTGCATCTGTAACGATACGAGCATTAAGAATCAATTCATTTAAAGCATTTTTAACAGGTTCTTCTTCTAATGTTTCCAAAGAAACATTTCCCATTTTTCCCTTATATATACCACGAATTTGAAGAGAAAATAAATCTTTTGTATTGAAGTTATCTAAGTTTCCCTTGAATACATCAATTGTCGTAGAATTCACTTTTTGAACAGATAATTCAAGTTCTTCTATTCCTAGGCTTAAGCCATATTGGATAATTTCATCATATGTCATATTATTTATCTCCTTTCCCACCAACAGTAATGTGAGATACTCTTAAAGTAGGTTGTCCTACATTAGTAGGAATAGAACCTGACATAGAACCACACATACCAGCAGCACATTGTAAATTATTTCCAATTAAATCAATATTTAATAAAACATCTTTACCAGAACCAACTAAGGTAGCACCTTTTACGGGTTTGGTAATTTTGCCATCTTCAATTAAATATCCTACTTCGACACCAAAGTTAAATTCACCGGTTGCTGGATTTACACTTCCGCCACCCATCTTTTTTGCAAATAGTCCATATTTAGTTGATTTAATAATTTCATCAAATGTGGAACTACCATTTAAAAAGTAAGTATTGGTCATACGGGAAGTCGTAACCCATTTATAGGATTCTCTTCTTGATGAAGATGTAATCGGATGATTCATCTTTTTTGAATTCTTTTTATCTACTAAGTAGCTTTTCAAAATACCATTTTCAATTAATACATTTCTTCTTGCGGGAGTACCTTCATCATCAACGTTAATAGAACCCCAAGAATTCGGATCAATTCCTGTATCTACCGCATTCACAATGTCACTTGCAATTTTCTTGCCAAGTTTATTACAGAAAACACTATTTCCTTTAGCAACACTTGTTGCTTCTAGTCCATGTACACAAGCTTCATGAAGGATTACACCTCCAAAGCCATTATTTAATACAACTGGAATATCTCCACCAACCATATAATCAGCATCTAACATCGCAACTGTATCTTTTGCAATATCTTTGGCCCATGATTCTAAATCATAAGAATCATACATTTCAAGACCTGCGTTACCACTAACGGAATCATGAACAGACTCCATCGTTACACCATTAGAAGCAATGGAAGATAAGAATAATCTTGTATTACATCTTTCATCCCCTTGCCAAGTAGAATCCGTTGCAAATACAAACATATTTTGATGTTTTTGCCATAAGAATACTCGAGCTTGAGTGATTTTATCACTAACGCTATAGCAAGCATTACTAATACGCTCTAATAGTTTTACTTCTTCTTGGTTATTTGTGCTTTTTACTCTAATTGGTTTAACAATAGAAGCAACTTGCTTTTCCACGAAAGGTAAAACAGTTGTAGTAGCTACTCCTGTAAATGCACTTGCAAGTTTTTTTGCGGCTTCTACTAATGAGTCATAATCACAAATAGTAATGGCTGCATTTACTTCTGTTTCACCTTTAATAATTCTAAGGGATGCTCCATAAACGGATGAAACACTAGATTTTGAAATTTGTTTATCTGTCATTTCGATAACTCTAGTTGTCGTTGAATCCATAAAGCATTCAGCAAATTCTCCACCAGTAGATAAACAGATTGTTAAAATGTTCTTTGCTTGCTCTTTAGAGATTTTAAATAGTTCATTATTAACCATAATCGAAATCCTTTCTAATATTTATAAAATTATCAATGTGTAAGATTCAATCTATCTATATTTAATAAAAAGGGTTTTATCCCTTTTTATTCTTGTTTGAATGAACGTGTCATAATATTTTTCACAGCTTCTTCAACAGTTGATTTATTATTAACAACATCATATACCGCATCAATGATCGGCGTTTCAATATTTAACTTTCTTGCCAAATCATACGCAGCATAAACCGTACGAGCCCCTTCAACTACCATAGGCATAGCTTCTAAGGTTTCCTTTAAATTCTTACCCTTTGCCAGTTCAATGCCCGCATTAAAGTTTCTTGAATGTAGAGAAGTTGCGGTAACGATTAAATCACCCACTCCTGTTAATCCATATAATGAATCTTCAGTACCACCCATAGGGATAACCAAACGCTTCATTTCTACAAGTGCTCTTGTAATCATACCAGCCCTTGCATTATCACCAAAACCTACTCCATATAACATACCCGATGCTAAAGCATAAATATTCTTTAATGCACCACATAACTCAGCACCAATCAAATCCGTTCCGGTATAAACTCGAAAGTAAGTATGATTGCTGTATAAATCTTGAATATATTTTGCATTTTCTATAGATTCAGAAACTGAAACTATACAAGTCGGAAGTTGCAATATTACTTCCTCCGCATGCGTAGGCCCTGTTAAAGCAACAAATCCTTTTAATAATGAATTTGGGATAACATCCGTTACAATTTGAGAAACACGATCAAATGTATTCGGTTCTAGCCCCTTACTCGTATTTACAAATAGTTTAGGAGTGGTAATGATTTTAGCAATATCTTCTAAAACACTACGAATCACTTTAGTAGGTACTGATAAAATAATCGTATCACTAAACTCTACTGCTTCTTTTAATACAGTAGTTGCTCGAACATTCTTTGGCAAAGTTCCTTTACTTAACTTAGGTGAGGTATGAAATTCATTAATTTCTTTTACAGTCTCAAGAGAGTTATCATATAATAAAACATCCGCCCCATTATCTCCTAAGATACGGGATTGAGCACTACCCCAAGAACCAGCGCCAATTAAAGTTACTCTTTTATTTTCACTCATCTGACATCATCTCGCTTTCTTAAAATAAAATGAATCGGACTACCCTCAAGCATAAATTTTTCTCTCAACTTATTTTCAAGAAATCTTTGATAAGAGAAATGCATATAATTCGGATCATTTACAAAAAACACAAATGTTGGAGGTACCGTATTTACTTGAGTTACATAAGAAATTCTTAAGCGATCGCCATTAAATACAGGTGCTTGATTAATAATCGTTGCATCCAATATAGTATCATTTAATACACTAGTAGGAATTAAACGATGATAATTTTCATATACTTGCTCAATCAAAGCAAATAATTGAGGCATTCTTGTTTTTTCAAGGGCACTTGTAAAAGCAATCGGAGCAAAACTTAAAAATAAGAAATGGTCTCTTATCTTTTTTTCAAAGTCTTTCATCGTATGATTATCTTTTTTTACCGCATCCCATTTATTTACAACAATGATACAAGCTTTACCTGCTTCTAAAGCATATCCGGCTACTCTTAAATCTTGTTCACCTATTTCATTTGTAGCATCTAGAACAATTAAAACAACACTTGAACGATCAATTGCTTTCATTGCTCTTAAAACACTATATTTTTCCGCATTCTCGTAAATCTTACCTTGTTTACGAATACCTGCCGTATCAATTACAACATAATTTTTACCATCTCTGGTAAATGGAGTATCAATTGCATCCCTAGTAGTTCCGGGAATTGAACTAACAATTACCCTATCCGTACCCAAAATTGCATTCGTTAATGAGCTCTTACCCACATTCGGTTGCCCTATAAAACAAAACTCGACCGTATTATTATATTTTTTTACTTTCTTATTGGGAAGTAAAGAAACAATACGGTCAAGTAAATCGCCAATGCCAATACCATGAAGAGTAGAAACTGCAAATACATCTTCTACTCCTAAATTATAGAATTCATAGACATTATCCATAAACTTTATATCATCAATTTTATTAGCAGCAACGATAATTTTCTTTTTACTGCGGTGTAAAATGTTCATCACATCTTGATCTTCACGAGTGATTCCACAACGACCATCTGTAACAAAAATAATTAAATCCGCCTCATCTATAGCAAGTTCAGCTTGTGCTCGAATCTCTGTCATAAAAGGAACATCTTTAATTTCAATGCCACCGGTATCGATTAAATCAAATTGTTGATCTAACCATTCACAATGTCCATACAAACGGTCCCGTGTTATTCCACTTTCATCGTCCGTAATAGCAAGTTTTTCACCCGCAAGCCGGTTGAACAAACTTGATTTACCTACATTCGGACGACCTACTATCGCCACAGTACCGTATTTCATAAATTAGTTATCCTTCTTATCTTCCTTATTATAATAAGCGGAAACTAAATCACCAAAGGTACTTGTTGGAGTTTCTTTTTCTTGTTCTTTGAAATACTCATCAAACGTTTTTCTTTCTTTTGCAGTTTCAATTGCTTTAGCACTTACTACAAGTTTTGCACGTAATGGATCAATCTCAGTAATCATACAATCAAGTGTTGTTCCAATCGGATATACTTCATCCACACGAGAAACACGTTTATCGGGTGCTACTTCTGAATTTGGTAAGAAACCTTTAATTCCTTCGTAAGAAACGGTTGCACCCTTTTCTTCAATGGAATCAATCGTAACAGGAATAATTGTATTTCTTTTTAAATGTAATTTTGTCCAAGCATTTTCAGCAGTTTGTCTATGAGATAAACTTACACGATGACCTTTATCTTCAATAGAGATTACCTTAACTAAAAGATTCTCTCCTTCTTTTACAAAATCATCAAAATGCTCATTAATGAAATACGAATACTCAGACTTAGGCATTAAACCTGCATACTCAGGAGTTAATTGAATCAATGCTCCCGCAGGAATAATTTTAACTACTGGTGCTTCAAATACTTTATCTACATAATATTGTTCTTTTAACACTTCCCAAGGATGTTTTGAAAGTGCTTTTTTAGAAAGACCAATCTTATTTTCTTCGATTTTAATAACCTTAACTTCTACTTCATCACCTAATTTTAAGTATTTATTTACATCTTTTACCATTTTATAATCGATTTCAGAAATATGTAATAATCCACTTAAATTTCCAAAGTTTAAAATAGCACCAAAAGGTTGAATGGATACAACAGTGCCTTTTACAATTTGACCAACTTCTAAAGCTTCTAATTCTTTTTGCTTTTCTGCTTTTTTAAGTTTTCTTTCAGCAAGGCTTTCAGATACAACAGCAGAAACACGTTCATAGTTAATAGAAATTACAAGAACATTTAATTCTTGGCCTTTCATACTCTCTAATTCAGATTCTTTGTAATTTGTACAACGGAATGGTAAAAATACCTTTAGTCCTTTGTAAGTTAATTCTGCTCCACCTTTATTTACACGAGTTAGTCTCGCTTTGAATACTTCATCTTTTTGTAATAACTCTTCAAATACAGAAAGTTTCTTCATTTCTTGTTCAAGTTTTGTTGAAAGAATGTATAAAACTTCTCCAGTTTTTACGTCCTTCGAAATCTTTTTCACTTGTGCTTTGAACTCAGCACCTTCGTTATACAATTCATTTAAATGTTGTTCCTCGGAATAGTCTAAAATATCTTGAGGATAAATGACTGCCTTTTCTTCATTCTCTAATTCAAGATAAACAGCCTTTGATGTCGCGTTCATAACACGTCCATACACTGTTTGACCAATCGAATACTTTTCGTTCTCCATTTTAATAAAACCTCTTTCATAAACTAATTTTAAAATTAAATTGACCGATTCACAGACTTTAAGTCCAGAAGTGTCAATCACAACCGCATCAGGAGCAATGGTTAAAGGACTAATTAAACGATGTGAATCCTTATAATCACGTGCTTCAATCTCCGATTGAATTTCTTCTATAGATTGACTTGGAAATCCATTTTCTTCGCGCTCTTTTTTTCTTCTAAAAGCACGACACTCAATTGATGCATCCAAATAAATCTTTAAGTCAGCATCTGGTAATACAACCGTACCAATATCACGTCCGTCCATCACCACATTTTTTTCCTGACTGATTCTCTGTTGATAACTAACAAGAAATGTTCGAACAATTTTCATCCTTGAAGGGAATGAAACATTATTAGTAACTTCAATTGAACGAATTGCCTCACTAACATCTTCACCATCTAAAATTACTCTTCCATTTTCAATATCCATAGTCGTATCTTTTAAGAAACTATAGGATGATTCTTCTTCTAATGGTAACTTTAATCTTAGAGCTTTTAATGTAATCGCCCGATACATAGCACCGGTGTCAACATATTCAAAATGAAGTATTTTTGCTAACTCTTTTGAAATACTAGACTTCCCTGCCCCTGCCGGACCATCGATGGCAATTTTGTACATTTTCTTCACCTCAACAGCATTTATTATACCATTCTTTCGATTATTTTGCAACACAATTAAACTAAAACTATTGATAATGTCTGGTTTTTAAAAAAAGCCTCCGAATGGAAGCTTCTAAGCCTAAGAAGGCTTTTAAGTAATTAAGAATTATTATCTTGTTTTGATAAATCAGAATCATTACGACAAATAACAATTTCTAGTGGTTTTCCTAAATCACTTGAAACCATCTTTTTCCCGTTATCCGCAATCGCGGTTCTTAATACCGTATAATCAATTTCAACATGACCATTATCACAAAAGA
>CAYYTE010000008.1:0-28283 GCA_964474685.1 uncultured Staphylococcaceae bacterium
GATTTAACGAATTATTTCCTAAGGTCTGTGTTGCACTTCAAAGTTTAATTTGCCAGAATACTATAATTGCCTATTTTCATAAATAGTTAAATTTAACCAACCTAAAGAAAATATCAAAAAGAAAATTTGTAAAAAATCTATCCCTGTTGTATTTTGTTTTGAATATGGAAATAATAAACTAAGAGATGCTAAAAACATGGAATCAGGAATAACATCGCCTAAGATTCTCATTGCTATAAACATTCCATATGGAAATAAAAATGAGAAACTACTTGGAAGTAACAACGAAACAAAAACACTTTGTAAACCATAAACAATAGCAATCAAAAAGATTGAAATAAAATACTTTAAATCAAATAATCGAATAATATCAAAAGGACTAAATGTTAATAAAATCGTCAAATACGCTAAATAAATAATTGCAAAAAAAGCTACACATACTTCTAGAATTGATAAAACTTTTGTTAAAAAGTATTTTTTCCTATGAATACCCATTGAATCAATGAGCAAGTGATAATTATCTTTTTGCTTAGAAAAGAAATTCCCAAATAGATAAGAACAAACTAATACAAAAAGCGGTTGAAAAACCAGCAAAAAGTTTTGTAAATAGTCTTCTCTTTCATAATATCTGTTAAACCAATGATCTCTTAACGACTTGGTTGGTTGAATAAAAATTAAAAGCGTTAAGACAAATAAGAAAGTGAGAGAAATTAGTATTTTTTTATTTGTTTTAGTAAATAAATATTTCCTATGTAATTGAATCATTGATTCCTCCTAAATTAAAAACATTCCTTTTTTTAAATGGATAATTATCTAACCTATGGGTGGTGATAATAATTATTTTATGTTTCCTATATAACTTCATTAATTGGTGGAAAAAACTTTTTTTACTACTACTATCCAGTCCATTTAGAGGTTCATCAAATAAATATACATCCGCTTCATTTGCAAGACATTGTATTAAAATCACCTTTTGTTTCATACCGGTAGAGAGTTCATTCATTTTTTTATATCTATCTAATTGAAATTCCTCATATAAAGTATTTAATTTTTCCGTATAATCAAGTTCTTTATTTCTTGTTTTTAAAAGCGTGAGTAAAAAATCATCAATCGATATTTCATCTGGCAAACAAATGTTCGGGGGAGCATATGAGTACTTCACACCTTGATCCGCAATTTTTCCAAAGAAATTTGTTTGCCTTAATAAACAAGATAAAAAAGTACTTTTCCCAGAACCATTGGGTCCTAAAATAAAATTATAATAATCTGGTACTATTTTTAAAACTGGAATCTCAAATACTATATTTTTATTATAAGACTTCTTTAATTCATAAATATCAATCCACTTCATAATTAGTCACATAGTAAATCGGCTGAATTGTAGAACTATTGTAAAACTTAAACGGATGAATAATTTGCTTAAACTCTACATTATCCACAGTCCCGTAAATAATTAACCCTAATTTAGTTATTGGAAACAATTCTTTATATCCTAATGGTAATAACAATGTAGTCCTGCTATTTGTAATATTTCTTTCTTGAAATATACCTCTTTCAATATCTTTTAAATTGAAATCTCTATGTATTAATTCGTCCATCGGTGTTTCCTCTTTAATATCATTTGATAAGAGTTCTTCAATATTATTATTTTGAATTAGAACATTTTCTGAAATAGTTTCAATCGAAGTAATTGTAACCTCATGATTCGTCTCATTTTGAAGAGTAATTAATACACCCGATAAATAATTAACCTCTTCAAAAGGATTCACAATACCCTTTAAATTTGGCATATTTAATGGGTTATCTAAGCCCTCTTGCGATATATAATTAAAACTACCCATAGGTAAAACTACTTTTTCTTCATTAACAAAATTAAGTTCAACCATACATTTTGAAATTGTAAATAACCCAATCGATTCTAACGGAATTTCAATATCTAGCCTATATTTCGTATAGGCTATTTCTTCATAAGAAAAATCACTAACTTCCACAATATTCTTTAACTCTACACTCACAACACTATCTGAGTTCTTTTCTTTTAGATAAACAGACTCTATTGCCTCTGTATTTAGATAATAACTATTTTTATGATTTTCATATATATCCAGTTGTAATAACCCCACGTTATTTTTTCCTACCACTTGATAATCTTGTTTGATTGTAAGAAATTTAAAAGAGTCTTTTGACCTGCCACAACTAACCCCCATAATCACACAAAATGAAAACAGCACCCCAATCACAAGCCAAATAAAACGATTCTTATATATATTCTTCACATAATTCATAATACTGATTCACCACATCGATATATTCCCACATTCCCCTTTTAACACAAAAACCAAAAATAAAATATTTTGCGGCTCCATTCGATAAACTTGCTGTACCTTTTTCAATTAATGATATCTTTTTTCCAGGATTAATTGTAATTGTAAATACCGTTTTATCTTGTCTAGAGAACTCCTTCTTCTTACCTATTTCCCCACGAATCGTAGAATCAAGAGCTAACGAAACAGATTCAACTTTTCCTGATATCTTAGGACTAATACTTCCCATTACGGATATACTCGTAGTTTCAGACTTTTCTTCCACAACAGAATAAGTAAACTCTGCGGATGAGTGAGTTGAATTGGCTCTTGAGAATATAGTTTCACCAACATAAGTTACCTCATAGTTTTGAACAAAAGCATTACTCCTCCAACCAAAAAATCTTCTTTTTAATTTGTTTTGCTTTTCTTTGATTTCTTTTTCCGATAATTCATTAATCAAGCGAACTCCACTATCTTCAGAAATATCGAAAGTTTTAAATTCCGGATGCCCCGTAGGTGCTTTTAAAGCAGCGTGAATTGTGCCTTGTTGTGCAATTACCCCAATAAGCACAAAGGCCAATACAAACAAAAAGCATAAACATTTTTTCGTTACATTTTTAAAACAATTCATATTTTCCTCCTTATAATATGTACAAATAATATTTATCATAAAAATAATTATTACTTGTCAAATAAATGAAGTCGCAAAAAAAAGAAGAATTCTTTGAATTCTTCGATAAATTGAATGAAATATTACTAATTTATAAAAAAAATAGAAATGGTTTCCCATTTCTACTTTTTCACTTAACTAAGCGTTTTCTTCAGTTTCAGTTTCTCTTGGTTGTCTACGTTGTTGTTGACGTTGAGCTTTACGAGCTTGACGGCATTCTGGGCAACGAACTGGATCGCTAAAGTTCTTGCTAGCATAGAATTCTTGTTCACGTTCTGTGAATACGAATTCTTTACCACAATCTTTGCAAACGATTGTCTTATCCATTGATTTCTTTCCTCCTATAATTTGCGATGAATAATACTGATTTCATTACCATTTTTGAAGGGAGAAAAGAGTTATTAATTATCACTGAAAATAGTATAGCATAATTAATTACATTAATCAAGTGAAAAGTGTTAAAAAAACTAAATTCAATGACATTTTTTCATAATTATCCTACAGAGATTCAAACATATGAATTCCTTTTTTTCTTAAAATTAAAATAGCTACTACATTGCATAAAAGGAAATATAGAGAAATTCCCCAAAATCCTAGAACGCTTGAAAAATATGGACTAAATACTGTAAAATAGAGAACAAAAGCAACCATAGCAACAACCAACCCAACAATCATTGTGATAATCACAGAAAGTCCTTGTTTTACTGGTTGAGTCTCTGACTCCCAATCAAACTTAGGATACATCAAATTAACAATCAATCCAATTTCACCAATTGCTAGACTTGCAAGAATGGATGATAAAAAAGTAGGAAGTGCATATTCAATACCTGAGAAAAATGCGAGCAAAATAGAACTTATCAAAATGGATGGAAATGCAATTGAAAAATTAAGAAGTATTTTTGCTTTAAAAACATCCATTGGTTTTACCGGATGAGCTTTTAAAATCCATAGTCTTTTCCCTTCAAGGGAAATCGAACAACTCGTTGTACAAATAGTTAAAGAAATCATGATTATAATCAGGGATGCAATTGGATAGATTAGATTCTCAATATTTGGAATGCCTAATTGTTGAAGCATCCCCAGTAGATAATTTTTACCAATTACCACGATAATAAGCATCATAATAACCATAAAAATTGCTCCAAAAGCAGTATTTATTACATATACAGGAGTATCCATATAGGTTTGTAATTCTTTTTGAAATAATGTTTTTGCGACAGATTTTTCTTTAAAAGTCAAATCTTTCTTTTTCGATTGAAATGTATGTGACTTTTTTCCAATGTTGCGGGCTTTAACAAGAATTGCAGAAACAAAAGGAATCACACAAAGAATTACTAAATATAAAAAGTCTAATAAATTCGCATCCTTTAAGAAGCCAACCAACCAAGCAACAAAAAAGAAATCATAAACCTTTGCAATACTCGCATCACTTGCATTATATAAGAAGGTATTCACATAGTAATAACCAACCATAAATATGAGTAACAAAAAGATGCTTAATATTGATTGAACCAATTTGTATTTACGAAATTTTCCAGATAGTTTTTTAAAAAATATACTTAAAAAGATGGCTAAAGCATTGGAAAAACAAGGGAGTAACAAACATACAAGTAGGCCTCTTAAAATAAACACCGTTCCAGTTCCAAGTTGTAAAATGTAAATAGCATAAACAACATAGGAAGGCATTAACATACCAAGTAATACGATGAAATCAAAGAAGTAATTATATAAAACCTTAGATGTTACAATTTCACTTTTTTTGAAAGGTAAGGATAATAGCAAATCATCATCCGTTGACTCACTTGGTGAAACACTGCGAAATATTGTTAAAAACAAAACAAATAACAAACACATCATTGCATTTGAATAAAGAGCAAGTGCAGGTTGTTGAATCTTTATCGCTTCTTGAATTGACATTACTGCCATATTTGTAAAAATATATACACCAAGAAGTGCTGATATAGCAACAAGCATTGCGCCACTTACATACTTCGCTTTTCTTTGTGAACGATTAAAAGACCCAAGGTATAAATGAAAGTAATTTTTAATCAATAAACTAATTTGTCGCATGATCAATTAACTCCATAAATACATCTTCCAAGGACTCATCTTTGGTTAATTCACTCATTAAACCCTCACGAATTAATTTTCCACCTTTAATAATAGCAATCTTATTACAAATCTTTTGAGCCACCTCAAGAACATGGGTAGAGAAAAATATTGCCCCACCCGCTTCACAAAACTCTTTCATTATTTTTTTTATCGTGAAACTTGCTGCGGGATCCAATCCCACAAAGGGTTCATCTAAAATAAGTAATTTCGGATCATGTAAAAATGCAGAAATAATAGCAAGCTTTTGTTTCATACCATGAGAATAACTGCCTACATAATTATTTAATTCACTCGTTAACTCAAATAAATCTGAATATTTTCGTATTCTTTCTTCTCTCGTTTTCTCATCTACCAAAAATACATTAGCAATAAAGTTTAAATATTGAATACCCGTCAAAGAATCATATAAATCTGGGTTATCAGGAATATAAGCAATTTGCTTTTTACAAGCAACCGGATCCTTTTTAATCGATATTCCATTAATTAATATATCTCCTGCATCAAATGGTAAGATTCCCGCAACTGCTTTTAAAGTAGTTGTTTTACCAGCACCATTATGACCTATAAAGCCAAATAAATCACCTGCTTCAATATTTAAACTTAAATTTTCAACAGCAAACTTATTTTTACCATAAGACTTTGAAAAATTTTTAATTTCTAATAACATACAAACCCCTTTTTTAAAAATAAATTCAGAATTATTCTGAATTTATTCTTATATTCTATTCTTACTTTTTATTTACGTAATTTTCTCTATCTTTTAATAAATCAATTACTTTTTGAATATTATTGAAAATATTCACATTTTGTCCTTGTTTTACATCAATACGAATTCTACGAGCATATTCAAAAATACTCTTTTCAACACGTAAAACATCTTCATTACCCATAGACTCTGTATAATTCTTGGATAAATCAATCGCTTGTTGTAATAAAGTCTTTGTTGCTGAATCACTCACTTGTTGATTAATCGTATTTAAATACTCCGGTAGTTCAGCCATAGATATAACCTCAGGTACTAATTGAGGATTCTCTTGAAGCATAGCTTCATTCTTCATACTAAATACAAAATATACAGCCAATATTGCAAGAACTACAAGAAATGGAATAAATGCAGCAATAAATGGGAATGGAGTTTTAATAAAAGCACTAATAATTAAAAGAATTATACCTAATGCAATATTCACACAAACAAAGATAAAACAAGTATCTAATGATGAGCGAATACGAGCTTGTGGATTTTTATTTGCCACTAAATCTACAATCAATAAGGCAATTAATGCAAACATAATAAATGCATAAATTGTCCAAAAGCCAGGACTCTTAAAATACTTTTCTGAATCCTTTGCTAAAGAAACACATATAAATAATAAAGCATTAAAAAAACCAACAAAAATTGTCCATATCATTAAAAAATATTTTTTAGATTTCCACATAATTTTTCTCCTTTATCTTGTATTTATTATACCATAGAATAAAATAAAAAGATAGTGTTTTTATTAATTTTCTATTTTATTCTAAATTTCATTCATTTTTATTCATTCACTTAATAAAGAATAAACGAAATTAAAATAGTGTAGATTCCTCTACACTATTAAGTAACCACCCATTCAAATCTATTTAAACTCTTTCGTATATTTTAATACCTTCACGAATTGTTTCTACAACATCAATTGCATCGTCAATAATCGTAAAGTCCGCACGTTTGCCAACTTTAATACTACCATACTCTTTATCTATACCTAAGTTCTTTGCAACATTTATAGTACACATAGCAACTGTATCAGAAAGACTTGTATTAAGGAATCTCATAACATTTCTCACCGCAACATTCATTCTTAATACACTTCCCGCAAGTGTTCCATCTACTAATCTCGCTTGACCATCTTTTACAATAACAGGTTGTCCACCTAATTCATAATTCCCATCGGGCATCCCTTTTGCTCTCATAGCATCAGTGATTAAAACCATCTTGCCTTCAGGTTTATTCTTATAAAGTAGACCGATTGCAGGGCTTGATACATGAATTCCATCACAAATACATTCACAAGTCATTTTATCAAGTAATAACGCCGATCCTACAGTCCCAACTTCACGATGATGAAGTGGTTTCATAGCATTATAAGTATGAGTGAAATTTGAAGCACCTAAAGAACTAGCTTTTTGACAATCCGCATAACATGCATCTGTATGTCCAATTGAACTGACAATATTATTCTTAGCAAGATAAGGGATTAATTCTTCGGACCCTGCCACTTCAGGAGCAAGAGTAACAATTTTAATATGATTCCCTGATGCTTTTTCATATACTTGAAATGCCTTTACACTAGGTGCTTGAACATATTCTAATGGTTGTGCACCTACATGTTTTGGAGAAATAAAAGGCCCCTCTAAATGAACACCAAGGATTGCTGCTCCCGTTCTATGGTCTTTTGACATATAATCATTAATAGCATTTAAGGCTTTAGTAATGTTTTCAACCGATTGCGTCATTGTAGTTGCAAGAAAAGATGTAGTACCCTCCGATGCTAAGGAACAAGCAATAATGCTTAAATCCTTCAAAGTTCCATCCATTGCATCACTTCCGCCAGCTCCATGAACATGTTCATCAATAAATCCTGGGCAAACAATTTGATTATCAGGAAGTTCTACCATATTCTCACAAACTTCATTGCCAATTGACAAAATGACTCCTGATTCATACACTAAGTTTGTTTTCTTTAAACCAGCCTCTGTTAAAATCCAACTATTTTTAAATCCTTTTTTCATATCTATCACCTCTATATAATTATTTTGATACCTGAATTTTTAAAGATATTTGTACTCGATAATTAAGATTATTATACATATATTTTGTTGAATAGTTAAACGATGTACCACTTGTAAAATCAATTGTTTTTAAAACATCTGTTGATACTTCAAACCTAGAATTAGACAATTGATAAATTGGGTATATATTGATATTTTCTAATTTTGTTGTTGTATATACCATTAATGTACTCGCTAACGAAACAAGTGTATCTTCTTCAGTTTTATTTGTCGTATGACTCGATGCGCTAAAAGCCAGATTATAACCCGTATTCCCCGATGTAGTATGATAATTATAATCATCTTGATAATCCACATACATTTTTACATTCTCATCATCAATTGTATTTGCATCCGTATTTTTAATAACTTCAATGTAAAATCCACACATCCTTGAATCAACATTCTTGTTATTACAAGAACTTAACCCAAAACAAACCAAACTAATAAATAAAACAAATAAGAATAAACAAGTCTTATTTTTAACAACTACACTATGCACAAAATTACCTCTTTTCTATATTATAATTATACTCTTAATTTATCTATTTGTAAATGCCTTCACAAATATTTAACTCTTAATCAACCCTAATATTTTTTCAGCATATTGATATAAGAGCTTTGCGAAAGAAAACTTATCATCTGAAAAATTTATATTATTTTCAAAAAAAGTAGTAATCGATGGGACCCATTGTGAAATAAAAATAGCTATAATAAATAGAACTTCTAATATTACAATAGTTTCACCAATTCCACATACTAAATGAACAATACGATCAATTAGATTTTTATTCTCCCCAAGTAGTTTTCTAAATAAGAAGAAAACAAGTTTACATATTAAATAACTAACAACAAAGATAGCAATACCTGATAGTGCTAAAAATAAATAATACGTTACCTTCTCATTGTTTTTTAGTAATTCTAATGCTTTCGTATAAATAGATGTTTTAGCAACAACTACACATAACTTTTGAGCAAAAAACACAGCAAGAGCAATTGCGATAAAACCTGCAACCTCTCCCCAAATATGCTTTTTACTACCTGTAAAGAAATATATTACAGCAAGTAGTGCGCTAAACCCTAATAAAATATAATCAAACAAACCCATAGTATCACCTCATAATTAGTATACCATAATTTCTAAAAAAATAGAATAAATTACCTTACTTTTTAATAAAAAAAGATATAAAGACTAAATCTTTATATCCTTTTATTCTATATACTCACTCCAAATAATCTAAGCACATCCGATATTGCTACAATAACAAAGAGACCCATTAATAATATGAATCCAATGGTATAGATGGTATTCATTACTTTGCTGTTAGCTTTCTTTTTTGTAACTTTTTCATATCCGATTTCAACAAGTTTAGACCCATCTAATGCGGGAATAGGGAATAGATTAAATAATCCCAAGTTTACACTAATAAGTGCTGTCCAATAAAGAATATTATACATCGCATTACCACCACCTACAAGTGAACTAAAGAGATTGAAAATACCAATAGGTCCGGAGAGATTTGTTACTTTGACGCTAGAGTCACTAAACAATAAACCAATTGTTTTAAATATTTGAATACTCGATTGGCCAATATTCACGAAAGGCATATAAAGCAATTTCACAATATCAAATCCTTCTACAGGAGAAATTCCCATCATAACTTTCGTCATAGGAATCTTTTGTGTCTCCAGCATACCTTTACTATAGGTAGAAACTTTTGCGGAACCTTCTTTTTCTTCACCATCCACTGTACGTAAATAAGAAATAGTCAATTCTTTGGATTCCTCAAGATCGGTAGAATTTAATAATACTAAGATATCATTAATCGAGGAAATATCCTTCGTAACAACAGAATCACCTAAATTATATTTGATACGAGTTATCTTATCGCCAACACGTAATCCGCCAACGTATGCCTTAGTTTTCGACATATTGGCACCATAGTCACCAACAACAGGTTGTAATGTTTTAACTGACGCATAATCAAATACCATTTCCATGGAATACGCCGCAACAATTGGTGTTATATCAATCGTAGAAGTTGTATCCCCACGTTTATATGTGATTTTAATAGTTCCAGTAAACCCATCCCCTTTTGCAGCTTCATTCATAATGTTAGAGATATCATCCCATTTTTTAACATCATTATAATCATAAGATGAACTATCGGTACTTCCAGTCACATTAATATGAGTAATTGTATCATTTTTCTTTAATCCATTACCCTCTAAATATACCGGAGTTCCTTCACTTACAGAATTAATTACAGTAGCATTTGTTTTTGGATAACCCCAAATCACACCCATAAATAGGAATATTAAAAATGCTAATACGAAGTTCATCATTGGCCCCGCAAATACAGCCATTGCTCTCTTTCCACAAGGAGCACTATTCATATTACGGTCAATAGTTGCAATTTGAATTTCTTCTTTTTTCGCATAATTGATCATCATATTTCGAACAGGGTATAATGTTACATTATTACAATCAGTAACTACTTCTAAATTATTGTTAACAGAACCTTCTTTTCCTAAATAAGCAAGTCCCGCTTCCATATTTCCTTCTAGAAAAGTTTCTTCAACATCATATTTTTTCGTTTGTTTATTAAATGTTTTAGTAATGCGTTTATCCGTAGGAGCTACAACAATTGTCAACTCATGGGGAAGTTTTTGCATTGTCCCTTTTAAACTATAACTCACTAAATTAAAAAAAGGTAAATCTTTATATTTCGGATTATCTAAGTTTAATACCAGGGTCGTTACTTCTTTATCTTTATTGAAAACGACTCGAACTTGAGAAATATTTTTTAATAAGTCATCTTCAACTTCTTCTCCCGCCATCGAAACATAACCGCCAAAAGGAATACAACGCAAACTAACCATTGTCTCCCCTTTTTTCTTTTGATAAATAACAGGCCCCATACCAATAGAAAATTCATAACATAATATCCCTGCTTTTTTAGCAAAATAGAAATGTCCTCCCTCATGGATTGAAACAACAACTGTAATAACAATTGCGAATACGATAAATCCTAATAAGTATTGTAATACAATATTCATATATTATTTTATCAATGGTATTGTTGTGATAGTCTCGATTTAACAAGTTCATCAACCATCATAATTTTACCAATTGATAAGTCTCCTTTCTTAAGTGAATCATAAAATGAATTAGTTACCTCGGATATCACAATCTTAGCAATATCGTTATAACTTATCTTTTCTTTTAAAAACTCTTGAACTGCCCACTCATTACAAGCATTCAATAAAGCCGGATGAATCCCACCTAACTTACAAGTTTCAATAGCAAACTCATATAGGGGATAATGTAGAGTATCAATCTTAGAAAAATGAAGCGCATGAAGCTTTTCAAAGTCTAAATCTTGTAAGAATTCATTTTCTAGATGTCTTGGATGCAGTAACGCATAGGATATTGGTTGCTCCATATTGGCTTGTGCCATTAAAGCAAAAGTTGCATGGTCTTTTAAATATACAAAAGCGTGAACAATACTCTCAGGATGAATCACAGCTGATATTTTATCATAAGGTAGATTAAATAAATGATGTGCTTCCACTACTTCAAAAGCTTTATTCATTAAAGTAGCACAATCTACCGTAATCTTTTCTCCCATTTTCCAAGTGGGATGATTTAATACTTTATCCTTTGTAACATTTTCAAGTTCGTTTAAAGGAATATCCCTTAAACTTCCACCGGATGAGGTAATAACAATTTTTTCAATATCGGATTTATCCAGCCCTTCCATTAATTGAAATACTGCACTATGCTCGCTATCAATGGGAATAATAGATACTCCATTTTCATGAGCCATAGGAATAATGAGTTCTCCTGCCATTACAAGCGATTCTTTATTCGCAAGATAAACATCTCGTTTCATCGAGATTGCGGCTGCAGTTGGAATTAAACCTATAGAACCTACTAAAGCGTTCACTATGATTGGATTCTCACAAACAAGTCCTACCATTTGTTGCAACCCAATATTTCCTGTACTCATATCAATATCTGGATACATTTCATGCAACTCTTGAGCATTCTTATTGTTCTTTGAAACTACAAAAGCAGGATGATATTTATCAATAATCTCTTTTGCCTTTTCAATATTATCCCCATAACTAAAAGCATATAATCGAAAAACATCCGAATATCTATCAATAACATTTAATACTTGTGATCCAACAGAACCTGTTGCTCCTAATAAACATACATTTTTCATAATAATAAGATTCCAAACACAACAAAGATAATTCCAGAAAATATCATTGTTAAAATGATACTATCCATTCTATCCATTACTCCGCCATGACCTGGAAATATATTTCCATAGTCTTTGATTTCATGTTCACGTTTAATCATAGATGCAACTAAATCACCGATTTGTCCTATGACTGTGATACAAAGTGCAAGTGCATAGTCAAATATAATTTCAAGAACGAGACTCGTTTCAGAAAACAAAGTGAAGTCACATACAAGTTCTAGTACCAAAAGGAAAGTGCCACCCATAATCATACCGAATACACTTCCCGAAATCGCGCCTTCCCAAGATTTATGTGGACTAATCAAAGGAGCCATTTTGTGTTTACCAAATTTCATACCAAATTGATAAGCACCAATATCTGTGCACATCGTAGATAACAAAATAAAAGTAAATAGAATCAAGCCTTTAGCCTCTATCGTGTAATTTCCTAAATGTATTAATAAATCATTCGAATGAATTTGTCTGATTAAATACATAAAACTAAAAGAAATACCGATATATAAGAACACAAATAAATAGAAAAACACATCTTTAATTGTTATTTTTTTAGCAAATATACCAAGAATTAAAAAACATACACTTGTACATAATAAAAATAACAATTGATGATTCAAACTAATACCAAATAATCCTTCTACTTTACATATAGATAGTAATATGAAGAAAGTGGGAAGGGTTGCAAGTACATAAGGATAAGCACTAGGTAAATTCTTTGGTTTCGTACTCGTACGGAATAATTCAACACTACCAACATAAGCAAGTACTAGTAAACAGGCGCCAAATACATAACCTCCAAGAAATAATATGGGCAATCCAACAAGTGCCATTACTATTCCCGTAATTACTCTTTGTTTCATTATTAAAGTCCTCCAAATCGTCTTTTTCTTAAAGTATATTGTTCTAAACTCTCTCTATAAGCCTCTTTATGAAAATCCGGCCATAATGTATTCGTAAAATATAATTCTGAATAACTAATTTGCCATAACAAAAAATTGCTTATTCTAAATTCCCCCGATGTTCGAATTAAAAAATCAATGTTTGTATAGCTATTTTGGTATAAATGATTTTGAATTGTTTCTTCTGTAATATCATTAACTGAATATTTATTTTCTTGTACATCTTTTGCAATCATCTTACAAGCAGAAACAAGTTCTTGCCTACTGCCATAATTAAAACAAATATTTAATGTTAAAAGTTTGTTTTGAAAAGTCATGTTCTCAACCTTATCAATTAAGGATATAAGATTATTAGAAAGACCTACTCTACTTCCTAACACTTTAATACATATTCCTTTTTGAATCGCTTTATCTAAATAATCATTCAATGTTTTTTCACAAAGCATCATTAAAAAATCAACTTCCACTTTCGGTCTTTTCCAATTCTCTTGAGAAAAAGCAAAAACATAAAGACAGGGAATTTGAAGTTCTAATGTTTCATCGATAACTTCTAATAATGTTTGAACCCCAGCTTTATGTCCTTCGTTTCTTGATAATCCTCTTTTAATTGCCCATCTCCCATTACCATCTAAGATAATACCAATGGATTTAGGCAACAGATTTGATTCTTTTAAATTCATTAAGTGATTTTTATTCAAAGCATCTACCTCATAAGTCATTTATTCATTGTATAATTATACTATAAAAAAAGTAAAAATACAAATAATTGGTTTAAACCGATAAGAATTACCTATTATTAAAAAGCCCTTAATTCATCAACTAAGAGCTTTTTTATTTATTATATAGTCATAATATCCGTTTCTTTTTCTTTCGATAATGTATCATTTAAAGCAATATACTTATCTGTAATCTTTTGAACTTCATCGGAAGAAATCTTTAATTCATCCTCTGAAATATCTCCATCTTTCTCAAGTTTCTTTAATGCTTCCATACCATCCCTACGAATGTTACGAATAGATACTTTATTTTCTTCAGAAAACTTCTTCGCACGCTTTGACAAATCTTTACGAAGATCTTCCGTTAAAGCGGGAACAGGAATACGAACTAAATCTGCTTCAGCTAATGGATTTAAACCAATATTTGAAGTAGCAATAGCTTTTACAACATCTTTAATTAAAGATTTATCCCAAGGTTTAATAACAATTTGACGAGGATCGGGAGTAGTAATACTTCCAATTTGACTAATAGGAGTAGGAACACCATAATAGGCAACCTTGACACCGTTTAACATTGCGGGATTTGCTTTTCCAGTACGAATTTCCGTAAAAGAGTGTCTTAAAGCTTCAATTGCTTTTGTCATCTTGTCTTCACAATCTTGTTCAACAAAATCTATCAATTCATTTTGACTCATATTTTTCTCCTTTATTTATTATTAATTTGATTAATCATTCGATATAATTGTCCCAACACTTGGTGTAAGTAATGCATTTTTAATATTACCCTTGTGATTCATATCAAATACAATGGTTTTTACATCATTGGTAGATGCAAGAATCGCAGCAGTTAAATCCATTACTTTTAAATCTTTATCAATAATTTCTGTATAAGTTAGAGTTTGGTACTTATGAGCTTTTTCATCCACATTTGGATCAGCATCATATACACCATCTGTACCATTTTTGGCCATAAGAATTGTGGAAGCATGAATTTCTAACGCTCTCAAAACTGCAGTAGTATCTGTAGAGAAATATGGATTGCCAATTCCACCCGCAAAGATGACTATATAGTCTTTCTCAAGATATTCATTACAAATATCTCTTGAATATAATCTACATATTCCATCCATTTTAGTGGCACTTAAAGTGACTGCTTTTAGTCCTATTTCTTCTAAAGCATTTTGAATAGCTAAAGCATTCATAACTGTTCCTAACATTCCAATATTATCCGCTAATACGCGGTCCATATGATTGCTTTGTGAGTCTCTACCTCTCCACATATTACCAGCACCACATACGATACCAATTGAAGTAGGAAGGTTCTTTAACTCTTTAATTTCTAAAGCAATCTCATGAATTTTTGAAGTAGAAAGCCCTTGTCCATTACTCGATAGGGCTTGTCCACTGAGTTTTAAAATTACACGTTCCATACAATCACCTTAAGCGTTATTTGCTTGAGATGCTTGTTCTGCTACTTCCTGAGCAAAATCATCATGACGTTTTTCCATACCTTCGCCAACTTCAAAACGTAAGAAGTTCACGCAGCTTGTATGATTTTGGTCTAAAAATTGTTTTACAGTAAGATTTGCATCTTTTACAAATGCTTGGTCAACTAAACAAATTTCCTTTTTAAACTTATTTAAACGGCCAATTACCATCTTCTCACGAATCATTTCTGGTTTCTTTGAAGCTTCTGGGTCATTTGCAAGTTCACCACGAATTGCGGCTGCCTCAGTATCTAAAACAGCACTATCAATTTGAGAATCATTAATATAACGAGGAGAATACATTGCAATGTGCATACATACATCTTTTGCAACTAATTCATCACTACCTTTTAATACAGTAACAACAACAATCTTACCTAAATTATGTTTATATACGCCAAATACTTCATCATCTTGTTTAGTTAAACAAACAACACGGCGAAGACTAATTTTCTCTGAAATGATTGCGGTAGTAGAAGTAATAGCTTCTTCTACAGTCTCACCATTCGAAGTTTTCGCAACTAATGCTTCTTCAAGTGTTGTAGCATGAGATGCAATAAGAGCAGTTCCGATTTCATCTAATAAATGTAAAAACTTTTCATTTTTAGCAACAAAATCAGTTTCTGAATTTAATTCATATAAATAAGCATTGTTATTATCGAGAACAACATTGCATAATCCTTCAGCAGCAATTCTTGATGATTTCTTTTGAGCTTTGGCAATTCCCTTCTCACGAAGCCATTCCATTGCTTTTTCAACATCACCATCACATTCCACTAAAGCCTTTTTGCAATCCATTATGCCAGCGCCAGTTTTTTCTCTTAAATCTTTTACTTGTGCAGCAGTAATCATTATTTCCTCCTAATTATTGGTTATCTGAAGGAGTATTTACTTCTTCAGCTTTTTCTACTTTTTCTACTTTTACTTCTTCTACCTTTTGAACAGATTCAGTTTGAACAGGTTCAGTTTGAACAGGTGCAGCTTCAACAGGTGCAGTTGCTACTGGAGCAGTTCCAGCTGGTGTGTAAGGTTTTCTTTCACGATAGTTTTTATTATATGGGCGGTTATTATTATATCCACCACGATTATTATAATTGTTACGACGTTGATAACGGTTGTTATCACCATTTTCATCCTCTACAGGACGCTCTTCAACTGGTAATACATAAGGTTCAACAGCTTGTCCAGAACCTTCTAGAGCAGCATTAGCCATAACTCCACAAATTAAACGAACAGCACGAACGCCATCATCGTTTGCTGGAATAATATAATCTACATCATCAGGGTCACAGTTTGTATCAACTAAACCAAATACTGGGATGTTTAATTTACGAGCTTCTTGAACTGCATTGTGTTCAGTCTTAGGGTCAACAATGAATAAAGCGCCTGGTAAATCTTGCATTTCTTTAATTCCACCAAAATAAGATAAAGACTTTGTTTGATCTTTCTTAATCAAAGAAACTTCTTTCTTTGGTAATTGTTCGAAAATACCATCTTTTTCCATTTGTTCATATTTGTATAGTTTGGCAATTGATTTACGTAATGTCTTAAAGTTTGTCATTGTTCCGCCTAACCATCTTTTGTCAACATAGTATTGGCCGCAACGAGTAGCTTCTTCTTTGATGATATCAGAAATTTGTTTTCTAGTACCAACAAATAATACTTTCTTACCACTACGTACTACTTCAGCAAATTTTGCATAAGCAATCTCAATTAAATCTGAAGTCTTTTGAAGATCAATGATATAAACACCATTTCTTTCTCCAAAAATATACTCTTTCATTTTAGGGTTCCAACGGCGAGTATGATGTCCGAAGTGAACGCCAGCTTCTAGTAATTGCTTCATTGTAATTACAGGCATAATTTAATTCCTCCATTTTTCTTTTGTTTGGCCTCTAAGAGAATCAAACACAAATACGCCCAAGGTATCCGTTTCTTAAACACCTTGACTTGACGACTTGTTCCTCTCTTATGTGTATTTTTTTGCCATTGTATATTATACTACATTGTATCTAGAATATCAAATAATACGCAAATTAACTTTTTGACAAGACTTATAAAAAGTGTTGTAAAAATCCCTATCCAAAAATAATTATATTTATAAGGATAATTGTAATAACTAGAATAAAGATACATAAAAACAAAAATTGTTTTGTCGCAAAAAAACTTACTTTCTTTATCTTTGGTTTTATACTAATTTCTAAATTATCTCGAAATATCTCTTTATGAATTTTATTATAATAAATGATTGCATCCTCTAATAAAAAAGTATCTTCCTTCGCTAAAGCAATTGCACTTTTGATTAATTTTTCTACAATAGAAAAATTAACTTCATAATACTCATTATTAACAATGACTTCAATATTCTTTTTGTCATCAGAACTTACCTTATAAATTACTTCCCCTTTTTTATGCCTTGTTTCACTAAATACAGGAGCAAAATTACCTGTTAAAAATTTAGCAAATTCAAAATAGCCAATATAAGACTCAGGATAATTTTCGAGTAACAACTTATAATAAAAACTAGGATCAATAGACTTTTCTTTACAAGCATTGATTTCACTTAATAATTCATCAATCGTAGTATCTTTTGCAAGTTCACAAGGTTTGTCTAAAGGTGTTATATTACCTAGTGCTTCTAAACGAAACGTACACCCACAATAAGGACAAATCCCTTTATCCATCTTAGAGTCAAAATCGATTTTTTTATGACATCTTGGGCAATTACTTGATAAATAACTCATATGTTACTTCCCTTCTATTTTCTTCTCAAGAGTTATAAAAATGAGTCCTTCGTGTTCTTCTTCTAAATCAACTTGAACAAAACCTAGCTTTTTGTAAAAACCAACATTATATTCTTCCTCATATATAGTATCCACATACCAAACATCTACCAAAGGAAAAAGGCTCATGAACTCACTTAATGCCTGAGATCCTACTCCTAAATGTTGATAAGGGGTATCTATATAAAATTGTGATATTTTTACAATCTTGGGGGAATCAAGTTCGAAAGCAAATATTCCGCCGATAATCATTTTTTCTTTTGGAAGAGTATCATCAATGATTTTATAGTATTTTCCAAACCTATATCTTAAATTAAACTCCATTCTATGGAGTGTCATATGATAGGGATTGGAATCAAAATCACCATACTTAATAGAATACACTTCAAAAACTTTCTTTTGCAATGCCAGTAACTCATGAGCATCTTTGATCAATGCGGGTAATATTTTAATCATTTCGTTCTCCTTTACTAATCGATTTATTCCTATCAATCATTTGTTCTCTAGGATGATTTTTCATATATTCTTTGGTAATTTGTTCTTTTGAAACATGTGTGTAAATTTGTGTGGTGGAAAGATTTGAGTGACCTAATAGTTCTTGTACACTTCTAAGGTCAGCACCACCATCTAAAAGAACTGTAGCAAAAGAGTGACGAAACATATGGGGGCTAACATGAATCGTTTCCGCTGCATCCTCCGTCATCTTATTCAAAATAACACGAACTCCTCTTGTTCCTAAAGCATCTCCATGCTTGTTCAAAAAAACAACATCTTCTTCTTTCAACTCTTTTTTTAATAATAATTCTTTTCTTCCAATATAAATATATTCTTTTAAAGCAGATATGGAATGAGGATTTAAAGGAGCCATTCTCTCTTTTTTACCTTTTCCAAACACGCTTAAGGATTCATTGCTCCAATCAATATCAGAAAGTTTCAATGAGCATAACTCAGAAACTCTAAGTCCACTGCCATATAATAGTTCTAAAATAGCAAGATTTCTTTTTCCAATCGCAGTCTTAGTATCAATGGATTTGTACAAAGCATCAATTTCCGCATCATATACTATCTTTGGTAATGCTTTATTTCTTTTCGGTGCTTCAATATTGGAGGCTGGATTAAAAGAAACAAATCCATTCAACTCTAGATATTTATAAAAAGTACGTAAACTTGATATCTTTCTATCAATAGTACTATTCTCATATTTCAAAGTTGTATGCATATAAGACATATAATTCCTCACAGGATTAATAGAATTAATATCAAAACAAGACCCATATTCATTACTACTCAAAAACTCTTGAAAATTAGTTATATCTTTCTTGTAATTTAAAATCGTATAATTTGAATAATTTCGCTCCACTCTTAAATAAGTAATAAAACGATTTAAACGGTCTTGAAACCTATCAAACTCTTTTTTTGAATTATCCTCTGCTACAACTTTAACCTTTCTTCTCGGTATTTTATCATGCCGAACAGAAGGCCGTACAGTCCGTATCGGCATAATATTGCTCCTTTCTCTTCCTTATATTATATAGTACAATATCTACTTATCAATATCTTCAATTATTTTTAATGTATTTTGAATAGCTCTTGTAGCATATTCTTCTTTCTTATTTCTCTTTTTTACAAAACCATCTAATTCTTTAAAAATCCCGAAGTTCGCTTTCATCGGATCTAGCTTATCAACTGATTTGTATCCATTTTGTTTATTACTAATATAACATGCAAGAGAGCCCGTACTCGTTGTTGCGTCTAGTGGCAAAATCGGTAGACCTTTTAAAAACCTTGCCATATTAATACCCGCAATAATCCCAGAGGAACTACTTTCAACATATCCTTCAACACCGGTCATTTGACCCGCAAAGAATAAATCCGGTCGTTTCATCACTTGGTATCCCTCATTTAATATTCCACACGAATTAATATAAGTATTACGATGCATAACACCATACCTCATAATTTTCGCTTTTTCCAAACCAGGAATAAAGGAAAGTAATTTATCTTGTTCACCAAACTTTAAATGAGTTTGAAATCCAACCATATTATATAAAGTCTTTTCAATATTATCTTGTCTTAGCTGAACAACAGCATAAGGCCATCTCCCAGTTTTTGGATCATCCAACCCAACAGGTTTCATCGGTCCAAAGCGAAGTGTCATATCACCACGCTCCGCCATATCCTCAATCGGCATACAACCTTCAAATACCTTCATTTCAAAGTCATGAGGAATCACCCTTTCCGCATGAATTAAAAAGTCATAGAACTTATCAAATTCTTCTTTATTCATAGGACAATTAATATATGCGGGAGTACCTTTATCATACCTGGAAGCAAAATATACTTTCGATAAATCAATGGAGTCAAAACTAATAATTGGCGCCTCAGAGTCATAGAAGTACAAATACTCATTTCCAAGAAACTCTTTAATTGAATCAAATAAAGCACTACTTGTTAAAGGACCCGTTGCAATTATCGTAGGTCCTTCAGGAATCTTAGTAACCTCTTCTGTTATAACTTCAACAAGGAGATTTGATTTAATTTTATTTGTAATATATTTAGAAAATAACTCTCTATCTACCGCAAGTCCACCGCCAGCCTCAACGGCTGTTACCGATGATGCTTCCATAACAATTGAACCATACAGTTTCATTTCTTCTTTTAAAACACCAACAGCATTCTTTAATCCATTCGCACGAAAAGAATTGCTACAAATTAGTTCAGCAAAATCTCCGGTCTTATGTGCTTCTGTAAGTTTTTTAGGTCTCATTTCATACAATCGAACACCAATGCCACGCTTAATTAATTGATTTACAGCTTCCGACCCAGCAAGACCTGCCCCAATAACATTTACTTTATCCATACAATTCTTCTTTCCTTATTATATAAGAGTATTATATCACTTTTCATTCAATTTTACTAAACATTTGAAAAAACAAGATGAATAATTATAGCAAGAATGATTACAATAATAATTGCTAATATAATAGCATTTAATTGACAAATCAAGCAAAAAAGCAATTATAATAGCAATAGGAGATAAATATGGATATAAAAGATTTTGTTAATGTTAGAACAATAGAGAGCTTAACTAATTATCTAGTTTCGAGAATTATCAAAAGACGCAAAATGTTAAAAATATCAAAAAAAAGAATTGTCAATCCGCAGTGGAGTGTCTTATGCTTCCAATCTGAAATTTGAAAATACTGGGAAAAATTCTTTTCAGTCCTTACTATTAATTTAAAATTCACTTAGTATTTAATATGACTTTAACAAAATATGTACACCACTAATGATATCAAACTTAAAGGAGTACAACCCAGATGATAAATAAATATACAAAGGTAGAAGTAAAATATAACGATAAATTAGTATGTTATCTCGCGGAGATTGATTATAAAATAGCATTTCAATTTATAGTGCAGGAATAATTTAATAATTTCATATTTATTGCATATAATTTCCTCTGATGTTGGTTTAAATTCCTATAATAAAGAATTTAAAACTGATATTTTTTTCATAATTCTTTATTAAATAATGCTATTCAGATTCTTTCAAAAACAAAAATAGCTATAACAAATATTTTTAATAGTTAAATAAAGCAATTTTACTTAATACTAATAATTACGTGTTATGTGTTTTTAAATATATAATTATGGCTTATTTAGCACATAATCTCTATATTAACTACGTATTTCACGTAATTATTATTAGATGTATTACTCTGATTAACTATAAACCCTAAAAATTCATTATGATAAAGTTGAAACTATCAAAAAAGAAGTTATACAAATAACTTCTTTTCTTTGGTTTTATTCAAATCTAGTAGTTTTGGACGTTTCATCTTTTAAAGAAATCTCTTTAGCCCAACCAAAAGCAAGTTTTGCAAGTATAACTGCAATAATCTCATTAATGATTGCTGCAGCAGCAATCGTTCCTTGTATAAGTACTGCAACCTCATTATTCACACCCGTTAGCATTCCAACCGCAATCCCAGTAAAAATAAGTGATACTCCAGAATGTGGAAGTAAGGTAAATCCTAAATACTTCTTTACCATAGGGTCCGCCTTCATTACAGTGGATCCAACATAAGCACCTCCGATTTTACCAATTGCTCTTGAGAATATATAAATGAAGGTAAATAATCCAGCCCCTGCTATCGCATGATAGTCAAGTGGAAGTCCTAGATTTAATATAACCACCATTAAACTAAATGATTGAATCGGGCTATACGAGTGAATTATCTTTTCAAACACTTCGGGTTTAATCATATTTACACAAATCATGGCGTAGGTCATACCCATAAATAAGAAATTCAAACTTTCACCGCTCAATATTACAGCTTCAAATAGTATTCCAAAACCAATACATAAAAGAAGTCCGGCGACCCAAACACAAAAAGCAACACGTTCGCTTTTTATCTTTTTAATAATTAAAGAGGATACTATTGCAACAACAATTCCTATAATGAATGGAAGCAATACAGTTAGTAATACAACTCCAAATGAAGCGCTTTTCGTATGAAGCGCCGATGATGTAATTGTCATAACTAAAAAGAACACGATTAATCCCACCACATCATCTAGTGCCGCCATTGGAAGCAAAGTCCTAGTAACAGGGCCATCCGTGTGGTATTCATTGACAATCGATAATGCGGGAGCTGGAGCAGTCGCTAGCGCAATACCTCCAAATATGAAAGCAAGATAAATTGGTAAGTGCATAAGTAGACAAGCGATTAAAAAGAATAAAGAAACAACGACAAACGTACCTAATGATTGGAATAAAGTAATTATAAACAGTTTCTTACCAAAACTCTTTAGTTTTTTGAAGTTAATCTCCGCACCAATCATTATTCCCGCAAGGCATTCTAATGCGTTTATAAAATATTTATAGATTGAAGAGTTCATTATGGAATTATCAATGAGCCCTAATAAATATGGCCCAAAAATCATTCCTGTAAGTAACCATCCTAGTATCGATGGTAACTTAATCTTTGAGATTAATTTCCCACTACTCCAAGCAATTAATATTGCTCCGAACACACAAAATACTGATTTCATTTTAAACCCTCGATTAAGTCGATCAGCGACTTGATAATATCAATATGATTATTGTTTTGATAAGCGGTTTTTAATAATGATTCTACCATTAAAGGAAATGCATAATTAGTTGCGAGCGTTAAGTTAATCTGAGAAATTTTTGTAACGAATAAACTTCTTAGTTTCTCATAATATTTATCTAACAAGGCCATAAAATCATCATCTAAGGAATACATCTTTAATACATCACTACTTCCAACATATAATAACTTTTCATAGGTAATTATAAAATCATACTTTGTTTCATATGTATCAAATGGGTTAAGAAGAAGTAACGCCATATACCTATCAAAAAGCCTAGTATATAGGGCTTTCGCTAAATCATTCTTACTAGTAAAGTAACGATATACAGTTTTTTTAGAAATGCCTAAACTTGAACAAATATCGTCAACTGTAAACTTAACCCCTTTAATAAAGAGCAGTTTTTCTGCTTCATCTAATATTTTTTCTACCATATTTCCTCCTTGGAAACTATTTTGATATTTTCGTTTCCATTATAAATCATTTAGATATAAATGTCAAGAGAAAAGGAAACGATTTATAAATAAATCGTTTCCCTATGCTATTTATATTCTTTTACTAATTGGTGAATAAGATCTATAAATTCATCTTTACCAATAGTTACTTGTTCAGTAGAACCAAATCTACGATAAGTTACAGTTTTATTCTCACATTCATTATCGCCAATTACAAGAGTAAAAGGAATTTTATGAATTTGAGCATCACGCATTCTATAGCCTAATTTCTCTTCACGATAATCTGCTTCCGTACGAATATCATTAAAATTAAACTCCTCTAATAATTCATCACAATATTGTTTATGATTCTCATTTGATACTGGAATTAATTTCACTTGGACTGGTGAAAGCCATGTAGGAAATGCCCCCGCATAATTTTCAATCAATATCCCCATAAAGCGCTCTAGTGACCCAAAACAGGCTCTATGAATCATTACAGGTGTCTTCTTACTACCATCTTCAGAAATATATGTACAATTAAATCTTCCAGGTAATTGCATATCAAGTTGAACAGTTCCACATTGCCAAATACGATTCATAGAATCTCTCAATTTAAAGTCTAATTTAGGTCCATAGAAAGCACCATCCCCAGGATTAATCTTAAAGGAATGACCCGTCGCAAGACAAGCTTTTTTTAAATCTTCTTCTGCTTGGTCCCAAGTTGCTATATCACCGATGTAATTAGACTCCGGACGAGTAGATAATTCAATTTGATAGTTTAATCCAAATAAAGAATAATAGTGATCATATAATTTTAATATACGAGATACTTCTTCACCAATTTGTGATTCCATCAAAAGAATATGGGCATCATCTTGTGTAAATGTTCTTACTCTAAATAGTCCATTTAATGCTCCACTTGCTTCATGTCTATGAACATGGCCAAGTTCCGCATATCGAAGTGGTAACTCCTTATAACTATGAATATCATTTTGATAAACAAGGATTGCTCCAGGACAATTCATTGGTTTAATTGCATATTCTTCTTCATCTACTTTAGTAATATACATATCCTCTTTATAATGATCCCAATGTCCTGATGTTTCCCATAATTTCTTCGATAACATAATAGGAGTTTCAATCACCTTGTAACCATGAGCTTTATGATACTTTAACCAATCATCTTCCAAGGTTCTACGAAGTGTAAATCCATTTGGTAACCAGAAAGGAAGACCAGGCCCATAATCACTTAACATAAATAAACCTAACTCACGACCAAGTTTTCTATGGTCTCTTTTTTTACGTTCCTCGAGGTCTACTAAATGCTTTTCTAGTTCTTCTTTTGTAAAATAACAAGTTCCATAAATACGAGTAAGCATTTCATTATTAGAATCACCTCTCCAATATGCCCCCGCAATACTTAGTAATTTAAAATTCTTTAAAATACTTGTTTGCATTACATGAGGTCCTCGACATATATCCACATAATCTCCCTGTTTATAAAGGCCTACTTCATCTTCTTCAATAGCTTCAATTAATTGAGTCTTGTAAGGATCTAATTTAAACATTTCTAATGCATCCTTTTTAGAAATAACAGAATGTTCAAATTTATTATTCTCTTTAACAATCTTAGCCATTTCTTTTTCAATAGCACCTAAATCCTCAGGTTTCAAAGTAACAGGTAAATGAAAGTCGTAATAGAACCCCTCTTCAATTGCGGGTCCAACTCCACAAAAAGTACCAGGATATAGTCTTTTAACAGCTTCAGCCATCATATGACTACAAGAATGATTCAAAACCTCAAATGCAATAGGATCTTCTTGAAGAATGAACTCAACCACACAATCTTTAGTGATTTCTTTCGATAAATCACATAGCACACCATCTACACGTGCTACAACACTTTTTTTAGCAAGTTCAGGTGATATTGCTTTCGCAATACCAATTAATTTCATACCACTATCAAATTCTTTTTCTGAACCATCGATAAGTTTAATTAACATATTTTTTCTCCTTTATAAAAATAAAAGCCTTAAAAACATAAGTATTCTAGATTACGAATCTACTTATGCTTCTAAGGACGAATTAACAAATAGGCTTTGCTTTATTATTCGCGGTACCACCTTAGTTCAAAAAGAAAAATCTCTTTGCGCTTTGTAATGTACACCATTTTCATGGTTTGAAAAACTCCCAAGTAGTAACTTATTAAACTTAAATAGTAGCTTTCACTATCTCTACCTCGCTTTGATTTAGTAATTGATAAGTCTTGTCTTGTTCAACATTCTTCATATATATTATATACTTTTAAAAACAATTTGTAAATAGATAAACCTTACAAAAATACAAATTTAAACGTTTTTCAACTTCATCTTTTTCTTCTCGCGAATAATCTTTATCATCATACCAATAGCAATTAAGATACATAAAGAACCAAACACAACACCAGTAATCGCGTTAATTCTCGATTGATTTTGATTTGACAATCGAGTAAATTGGAATATTTCCATAAAAGCAAATTGAGCAGAAACCACACTGGTAAATCCACTCATTAAACTAACACATTTTAACCCCGATACTAAAAGTTCATCCCTTTTTGTCATTTTAATTAAACCCTTAATAGCAAGAAATAATTCCCAACAAGAAAAAGCCATAATGACAATAGCAAAAAAAGGATTTTTAGTTCTTGTATCCTCTGGGATAAAGAATAACCTTGTCATATAAAGAGAATAGAAGACACTAGCAATAAATAATACAATGGTGATTTGAGTATAATAGTGAAGTTCCGTTTGGTCATCTTTTAATCGGCATCTTCTTCCATGTAAAAAGATCCGTTTACACAAGCCAATACATAAGGTATAAATACCACTCACACAGAAAAAGTAAGAAGCTTTCCAAAGTCCAAATAAAAACTTAAGGGAAGCCCAAATAAAATTGTTAAACATCGATAAAGCACTAGATAAGGTCGTACGAACAATATAGTATTCATCGTTTGTAAATACTTTAAACACACGACGCAAAAAACTTCTTTTTCCATCACTACCTATATCATCTTTATGATGAACTTTTTTACTTTCATTTTGTGAAGATGTTTTATCATTCATACGAAATTCCTCATTATAAAAAATCCAACAAGCAACAATTATTTGTCTCTAATATATATTATAACAAAATTAATGAGAAAATGAGGAAAATTAACTTAAATAATTTTAAAATTGTATAATTATTATAGTATCAACCATTTAGAATTTATTCATGTCACCATACTTACAGAATGAATAAAATACGACCTATTCATATCAAGCCTATCCTGGGGAAACTCGGCTTTAAAAGGGAGATTGTGTAATTGTAGTAGTTCGGATTTTAAGATTACGTTTGATTGTAAAAGATGCTGATTTTTTTTATGCTTTTACTATATTTTTCTTCTTTCTTTTTTGTGTAACTACTATTGCACATTCTTCCGATACACCACATGTATCCTCTATATCTTTTATATTCATTTCTTTTGTTTCATCAAAAGGAACTAAAAGTTCACTAGCCAGCATATTTGCTTGCCACTCAGGATCTTCATATGCTTTCGGTTTTTCTAATGTTTCACTATAATGAAACTTTTTTATATAGAAAAGTAAATAATGAGCAAATTCATGAGCAAGTGTAAATCTTGATCTACCAATATTATTGCACACTTCTCTATATACAGATTCTTTAATTAATATCATATTATCTTCAATAGAATAGCTAGATAACACATCTTTAGGTAACCTTTCATCATCTTCTGATAATACTTGATAGTCTAATAGTCCATCAATACAAAAATCATCTACAATAGTTAAAATAGGAAAATACAAAGATTTATCCAAATTAAACTTTTGTCGTACTTTTTTAGCAATTAATCGAAGTTCACTAGTGCTTATTGGATCTGTCTTGTACTGTATCTGCATCTTTTTCCCCATCCTCTAGTATCTTCCTTAATTCATCTAATGTCTTTTGACTTGCTGTATTGATTTGTCTTGCAAAAGCAATTGAAACATTTTGTTGGTCATTATTTAAATTATCTAAAGATATCAATACTCTTCTATTTGTCATCATAATTGCTTCTTGCAATTCTTTATAATCATATTCATTTAAATTATAAATTTCTTGAATCTTTTTCGCATAATTCAAAGGTATCTGTTTTTTACCAACCTCAAGTGCTGACAAAAAAGCAACAGAAACATTCAGTTTTGAAGCCATAGTCATTAGATTTTCATTTCTTTCTTTTCTTATTGTTCGAATGAACTTTCCATATTCCGTCATATTAATTACCTCTTTACTAAATTATACCATAAAACGTTTTCACATTCAACCATAATAGTTAATTATTTAATACTTTTTTAATTCTTCATTTCGAACATAATCTCCATTAGTGTCTTTTAAAAATGGTAATACTTCAATCACTGATGAATTATTTACTAAACCATAGATATGAGGAAACTTAGTACCACAATTATCAAAATCTTCGTATTTTACATCCGCATGTAATAAAGTCTCATCAATAAGAACTAATACAAGAGGTTCCTTTTCTTCTTTGAAATTTGGAGCAACCAAATCAAAAGAATCTTTTGTAGAACAATGAATAAATCCATATTTAAAAATATCTTCCGCTCCCCATAACATATTACTCTTTACCCTATCCCATTC
>CAYYTE010000008.1:28383-37206 GCA_964474685.1 uncultured Staphylococcaceae bacterium
TCTTACCTCATTAACGCTTCGAATTAAATCAAATCGCTCGTTTCTAGAAATAACAGGGAGAAGCATACGGTATATATCATTTTGTGTTAATGCATCCAAACAATCAAAATCATTTTCAATAAAATCAAAATTTTGATTTAAAGAAGCATAGAAAATGCTACATTTTTTTAGCAATACTCTATCGAAATCTATATTTGATTTCACTAATCCATAAACATCATATAAATCTCTCGGTTTGCAACGCGATAATAATGCGGAAATCTTACTCCCAAATAGCTCTGGAAGTTTCACCGTTCTTATACTCGTTTTCCCTTGAATTATTGAATTACATATTAATTTGTTATCAAAATCCATTATGTGTACTCGGTCTAAATAATTAATATCTATTTTAATTAAATCATTGTTATTCGAGATATTAATATATCGAAAAATCAAAGAGTCTAATGCAAAATGATTTCGAGAGGTCTCTTTTAAAATGTAACCCTTTTGACTCATAAGTTTAATAATAAACTCTCTTATAATTACTCTATCTTTTAACATTTTATCGCGATCTAATATAACGTAATCAAAATCAATATCTACAGATAAACGAGGAAGATTAAATATCGATAAATTAATAGCTGTTCCACCTTTTAAAACAATTAGTTCTTGAATAGGAGAAACAAAGACATCTTCTAATATATCAACTAACCGATACACCTTCTCAATTGTATTATCTATAAAACCAGTTTCATTTGCAATTGATGCTAATTCTTTTTTTGAAATAATATTCATTCTACCCCCTTTATATATTTTAATAATTCAGTTGGGACAATCAATCCCCATTCACTAGATAATATTGATTTTGAACCATTTTTTAATAAATAGCTTCGACCATTTCCAATTTTAGATTTACAATAATTATAGAAAAAATCAGATATTTGACTTCCTTTAATGATGGATAAAAGATATCCTGTTTTTTTAAATAGATTTTTTAAATTGAAAGAATCAAGGTATTTAAGAAGCAAAGATTCATCAAAAAACGGAACACTATCAATTGCGTAAATTAGCTCTTCTATCCCACCCGCTAAATCAATACAATCAATACAGTCTAAAATCGTTCTTTCAACATTTGTCACTCTCACAATTGAATTTTGCATATCTTCTTGAACTCCAAAATCAAAATTATTAGAATGAAAGCAATAAAAAACCCCATCAAATGAAAAATTAGAAAATCTTTTCCCCCCAGAAACATCAACTGTACGAAACACTTGAGTATTTAAACCATGATATTCTAGAGCTGAGTGATAGGAAACATAATCTGTCTTTGTAACTTTTGAAGCAATTTCAAATTTATTAGCATAAACTCTCTTTGTTAAAGGATCAATCGTAGCGTACAAATCTCTTCGAATTCTACATATCTTGCCAGTTTTTACATTGTAAGTTAACATATTATACTCTGAATCAAGTGAGTTATATAAATCCCGGACATCTTCCGCACTAAAAATAATCTCTTTATAAAACCTATCTACACATTTCATAATAACACCTCTTGTTTATATTATAGCAAATACCTATTAAGAAAACAATAGTTAATTACATAATTGTAAACAAATTTGTAGTCGAACAATAAAAAACATAATAATGAATGGGATTGATATAATTAAATAAAAGTAATTTTATTATTTTTTTAGTTTCATAAGAATACACTCTTTCAAATGACGTGTATTTATTCTTAATTATATTATACACGAATCCGTTTATAATTTCAACCAAAATGGTTAATTATTTACATAAAAAACACTTACACAAAATTCCTATTTATCTTTAAGAAATTTCCTATCAAATATAACAAAATGTTATGAATTATACCATCTATTTTGTAGGCTTTTAATGAACTTTTAATATATGTTTCAGGATTTTTTTTCTCCATATACGTTTTTAAACTTTTTGCTTTTAAGTTATCTTCTGCTTTCACTTCTAGCGGTATAATTTTTCCATCTTATTCCATTAGAAAATCTACTTTTGCACTTCCTCGATCATTCGTATAATAGCAAAGATGAATATCTTCATTTGTATTAATTCTTGACAAACAAACTGTTCTGTCAACGCACCCTTAAACTCAGTAAATAAATCATTCCCTTTAATAATAGTATCCGGATGAAGATTTGAAATACAAGATAGAAGGGGGCATCTACTAAATAAATTTTAAATGCTTTTGCATCCTCATAAGCTTTTAGAGGTAGTCCAGGCTTACTCACTCTCGATACAATATGAATCAGTCCACAATCAGATAACTACATAATAGCAGTTTCATAATCCTTAGCTCTTGCTCCCTCTCGTAATAATCTATATATAAACTTTTTATTTTCTTTTACAAGTTGAGATGAAACATAATTCCAAATTAAACGAATTTTAGGGATAATTTTATTCTGAGCATGCTTAGAAAAATCTTGTTCATAAGCATCAATAATTCTTCTTTGAATATTTCCACATTAAAAAAAATCTCCATTATTTATATAGGATTGTACAACCTCTTGCATTCCACCTATAAAAAATATACTTTTAGTAATTCAAAAAATGATTCTTTGAATACACTCATAAGCGCATAATCTTTTGTTGCTAATAGTTTTCTAAATTATCTTTTTTAATGCAATCAAAAATTCTTCAAAAGATAAAGGAAATAAATGTAAGAATTCAACTTTCCCTACTGGAAATGATTTAACACTAAGAAAAGCAAAACCTTAAAGAGACCTTGCACAAAGAATATCATACATTGAAGCATCTTCAAAAAAGTATTTAAGTGCAGTCAAAGTTCTAGGCGCTTCTTATAATTCATAAAAAAATAATTAATGTGCTTTTAGCTTCTATTATTTTATTTGTTAATAGTTCTAATCCTATAATTATGCGATTAATCGATAAGTCTTATAGAAATAAATTTCAAACATGAACATCTCTATCATAGTTAACATAGCCAACTTGTTCATACTCATTCATTCCAAATTCTTACATAAGAAAGTTTTACCAACTTGACTTGGTCCTTCTAGTAATAAAGGCTTATATTTGGTTTGTTTTTTCACATAATTAAATCTAGAATTGCGATTCTACAAATGATATCACTTCCATTCTATACAAATTTTAAATCACAACTTCTCAATTATTGCAAGGTAAAACTGTGATATACAACATTTATTACAACGAGAATATGAAAGTCTTTTTTTTTAATTGTTTATGGATTTTAAAAATGAATCCAATCATTTTCTTTATTTTTTTAAAATATCAATAAATTTAAGCAAACTATCCAAATTAGTGATAATTTATTACTATTTATCACTTTTATTATAAGTCGAATTATGATATAATTAAGATAGAAACTAATAGAAAGGACTGAGTTATGCAAGAGATCAAACTAATAAAAAATGTTTCTTGTCCATCTGCGGATTCACCGATTAGCCGTTTCAACTGTGATGAAATCGAATCACATTCTTTTCACTCAGTCGTTTATTATTTGAGAAAAGGTAGTCTCATCACTTTCTCACATAAGAAACATGATGATAGACCTATTCACCCGGATGAAGATGAAAGACTCATTCACTTTATAGCAAAAGGAAAAGTAAAGTATACAACTCCTACAAATACGTATATAGCAGAATTATATGATACGATAAACTTTATTGCACTTGCGGAGGATGTATTAGTAGAGGTGTTAGAAGATTCCATCATCTTTTCTGCACAAACCAATGATGTAACAACAGAAGGTGACAAAGATAAAAAAATGCTTGTTGACCAATTAGACATCCTAGAACATCGTGACAAGTATACTAAAACCCACTCTACACGTTTCTAGTTATGCAACAAAAATGGCTCTTCTCCTAGATGAAAAAATATTCTTAGCAGGCCTTGGTCAAGCCGGAAGTCTTCATGATATTGGAAAGATATTAGTACCTGATTCAATCTTGTTAAAAGAAGGAAGACTAACGGATGAAGAATATGAAATAATGAAAAAACACCCCACAGATGGGGCGGAAATGGTAAGTAAAGTAACCAGTGATAAAAATATCCTCGAAGCCATCTCCCAACATCACGAGCGTTTAGATGGTTCCGGATACCCTAAAGGTTTAAAAAAAGATGAAATCAATCCTCTAGCAAAAATACTAATGGTAGCGGATGTATTTGATGCAATGACAACCGACAGGGTTTACCGAAAGAAACTTTCAATAAAAGAAGCTTTACATATTATCTCAGATGATGTAAATATCGGAAAACTTGATCTTAGGGTTTTTAATGCCTTATCCAGTTGTATCGAACAAGGTATGATCAAGTTATAGAGAAGACACTTTTGTCTTTTCTTTTTTAATCAATAATAATGAAATGTCTTATGTCTTTTCTTTTTTTTTGCATTAATAATGAAAGGAATTTGTCTATTGTTTTTCTAATCACAAGTATTGAAATGACTTTGTCTGTAAAAACTGATTTAAAAGGAGATTAGTAATATGTTATATAGGAGAATTGAAAAAAATATGGAATCATTTTAGACAAATGATAAAACACTCATTATTGATGGAGCTAGACAAATTGGAAAATCTTATATTATTTGACATACCGGTATGAAATTATATAAAAATATATTTAAATTAACCTTCTTGAAAATAGCTTGTAAAATTAGCAATTTAATAATATTCTTTCTAAAGATGATTTTTATTTTCAATTAAGTATTCTTTATGGTGACGAATTAAAGGAAAAAGAAAATACATTAATCTTCCTTGATGAAATACAAGTATATCCCGAATTATTATCTCTTCTGAAATTTCTTAAAGCAGATAATCGTTATACATTTATAGCAAGAAGGTCATTGCTAGGAATAACACTACTAGAAACATCTTCTATATCTATAGGGCCAATAAAGATTATTCCAATGTATCCTTTAGACTTTGAAGGATTTTTGCTAGCAACCGAGTTAATCAGTTCGCAATTGATAAGATATATAAACAATATCTAAACAACGAAACACTAGACGTTTGCACTCATGAATATTTGATGAAACAGTTCAAATATTATCTTTTAATCGGCGGATTATCCGATGCTATAGATGAGTTTTTAAACAGTAGAAATCTTGTTAATGTAAGAAACATACAAACGGAAACTATGAACTTCTATAAAGCAGACAGTACGAAATACGATAGAACTACTAATTTACCCATTCGGAAGGTTTATGATTTGATACCATCTACATTAGAAAATAAAAAAAATCAAAATTTATGGAGTATAAAAACGACTTTGATTATCTTGTGACCTCAGGTATCGATTATGAAGTAAGAGCAATATCAACTCGTGCTTCTCCTATGATACTATACACATCAAAATATCTAATAACGTTATACCTTAATGATGTTGAAATTTTAACAAACATTTTGTTCAAGGACGACCCGAATGCTATTTTAAAAAACTCCTCATCTATAAACCTTAGTGCTATTTATGAAAACCTAGTAGCTTTCAAATTAAAAGCTCACGTTTTTTCTTTATATAACTACAATAATCTAAATAAAGGTGAAGTTGACTTTCTTATTGATGATTTTGACTTATTAAAAACAATTCCCATTCGAGTGTGATCTGGAAAGAACTATACCATTCATTGTGCTTAAAAAACTTTCTTACAATAAAGACTATCACATTTCAAATAGTCGAATAGTGAAAAAAATGAATTTCAGCATATTATATCTTCCAATTTATTATGTTATGTTTTTAAAGCCGAATCAACAAAACGAAGTAATACTGAAATAAATAAAATAATAACAAAGGAAAAAGAGACAAATATAAAACTTGTCTCTTTTCATTTATTATTTCTTATAATTGTAAAACCCTACTCCACTAGCAATTCCTAATTTCCCCGCATCAATCATTTCTTTTAATTTCTTTGCAATAATTGATTGAACGGATTTTGGATTAGCCATCTCAGGTGACATAATAACAATATTATATGCGGTCGTAACACCTACCATATCAAGGATTTGGAAAGGTCCCATTGGAGCTCCAGTTGCAAGACGCCATGTTTTGTCAATAGTAGGAACATCCGCAACATCAGTTGCCCATAAATATAATCCACTATTTAATAATGGTACTAAGAGTGTATTTAAAATATATCCCGGTTGTTCTTTATGAAGACATAAAGGAATCATACCGATTGCGGTTGCAAACTCTACCACTTCATCATAGTAACGTTTATCCGTTCCCGCATGTCCCATTACTTCTGCAGTATTTCCCTTCCAAATATTATTTGCAAAATGTAGGGCTAAGAATTTCTCTGGGCGTCCGGTATATTGAGCAAACGTTGAAGGAAGCATTGTGGATGAGTTTGTAACAAGAACTGTCTTTTCAGGTAACAAAGGCGCAGCCATTTGATAAAATTCAATTTTTGCTTTTGGATCTTCAGCAAGCGATTCGATAACTAAATCACTATCCTTTAAACACTCTTCAAGATTCGTGTCTAGTTTCACATTCTCATAAGCAAGATCTGCTTTTTCTTTTAACTCATTCGCCACATCTACAGTATAAGTCTCGGGGTTATCATAAAGACCTTTACAAAAAGCATAAGGGCTCTTTCCTTGTTGAGTTGTCATAAAATCAAGAGTCTTTATATAAGTCATGTGAAGGGCTTCTAACTTTGGTTTTGTTCTTGTAATTGATCCTTCACTTCTCATATAGATCGTTACATCAAAACCTTTAAAAGCGGATTGAAAGGCAATTTGACTTCCTAGTACGCCGCCACCAATAACAACAATTTTTTTAAAATCCATATCATTAATCTCCTTTAAATGAATTTATAAAATATTTTATCATATGATATATGATAACCAAAGTAATAGATTCGCTTATTGAAGCGACACCTTAAAGGTTCTCTTATTTGCATACATTAAATCATCCGAAGCTTGAATAATTTCATTTAATGGTTGATTCAAATATTTAATTACACCATAAGAGAAATTAATAATAAACTTTTGTTCTCCTATAACTAAAGGCTCATCAAACTCTTTTTGTAATTTTTGAATTAAAAGAGTAGTTTTTTCAACATTATAGGGGGAAATCATAATAAACTCATCCCCACCATATCGACACAATTTAACATTTACATTTGTACAACTATTGATTCTTTTTACAAATAGTTTTAACACTTCGTCTCCAATGACATGCCCATAGGTATCATTAATTTCTTTAAAGAAATTAATATCAATAAAGGATACAGACCCATCAGGAAACTTTTCAAAATAAGAATTATAATTATATTCCAAATATATTCTTGTATTTGCTTTAGTTAAATAATCCGTTTCATATAGATTTTGTGTACGATCAAGTTCTCTTTTTATATCATTGATACGAAATATCGTATCTGTTAATGCTCTTTCTTCTTGTTTTTGTTCTTCTACTTTACGCTTTAAACTAGCTACATAAAGCTTTTTTAAATTTTCTTTTCCCTCTTTTGTTGAAAGAGTCGGGTCTATACGAATTAAATCTAACATAATTTCAGAAATTGTAATTCTTTCACCTGTAAAGTTTTGATTATTGATGAGGAATTTACAAACAGCATAAAGTGCTTTTGTTGTAACAAATGGTTTAATCTTTTTAACAATAGCCACATGTTGTTCAAGCGTTTGTGCAGAAGATTCAATCATTTCCGGATGAAGTTCTACAGAGGCCATAAAGGTAATATAATCATTTGCATATTTTTTCGGGTCTAAAAAGATATCAAGTGTTAATTTGGCAACTTCACACGCTGGTCGAATTTGTTCCAATGCGGGAGTGGATTCTGCTTTTGACAATATAGATAACATCTTATCACACATCTTTATTGCATCAAACATATTTCCTGTTTGAATAAGCAAATATGTTTGATTCACATAATAAGTAAGATAATAATAATCCGACTGAAGATTTTCGTTTTTACATTGGATTGCGAAAGATTTATTATTGTATTTTAACGATTCTTCATAAAACCCATATTCTTCTAACACACAAGATATATGTGTGTAAATGGATGTCAATTGAGCTTGAATTAGCGGATTCTTCTCCTCCGCATTCATATTCTCAAACAATAAACTATATTCAAGTACTCGGTAATTATCACCTAATTTATCATAGATAAATACCAACCCAATATAAATATTGGATAAGTTCTCTTGTCCCTTTGTCGATTTTAAAGCAACCTGGAGTAATTCAATATTTCGATTAATAATTTCTTTATTTTTTTGTCTTCCATATAAATATTGTGCAATAATCGTAAGTATCTTCACTGCTGAAGGAAAAGAGGACATATCTTTTAAACCTTCTTCAGCAATATCTAAATAATCAGTAAGTTCTTCATCACTAAGGTCCTCATAAAATCTTTTATATAAATCTTTTACTTTTTGTTCCATAAATAATCCCTCCTGATTCTTATCTATATTATACCCTTATTATACCATATTTACAATGAAAATGTATCAAAATTACGTTTTCATACAAATGAAACAAGACAAATCTCAATAAAATCTTTGCTTTTATTAATACAATCTAAAGAATCGCTGAAATATTATACTTAGTTATTAATTACATACCAATTCAAACAATGCAATTGCTTAAAAAAACTAATTAGAAAAGAGGACAATAGATATCACTTTCTCAAATCCTCAAAATCTTCCAACGAATACAAAACGCCCTCAAGTGTGCATTAGCAATAATAGTATTGCCTAGAGGCCTGAGGGAGATGTTACCCATATAATATACTACTACATCCAATAAGCAAATAGTTTAAAGTTGTTTTTTGTCAAAGTCTAAGTATATGCTCCCAAAAAAGACACAGTTATTTTTACC
>CAYYTE010000009.1:0-36117 GCA_964474685.1 uncultured Staphylococcaceae bacterium
ATGAAGTGCTTTATTTGATTTGTAATGTCATAGAATAGGTTTGATATTGTAGAAATTCTCATATTGTTTTCATTGCATTTTTCTTTAGATTGTTGTATAATGTTCACATGAGAACTTCATTAGTTTTTAATCAACTAAATTATAGATGGTTCTCCTTATTTTCTTGAATGATTAGATAATATATTTTAAAATGGTAGTAAATTTGAATAAATCATAATAGATATTATTTTTTTCTCACCAGTTAAAAGTCTCTCTAATTAGTGTTAGCTTACTAATTAACATTTTATATATATACTCTGGTATGAGTTTTATTATCAATCAAGTTATATAAAAACACAAATAGATTCACAGTATGATTTTGTTATTATATGAAATATGTTTTAAATATTAAAAGAAAGGGGTAGTAATATAAACTTATACTTGCATATTAAGTTTATATTATGCTAGACAAAATTGAAAAGATTTAAAATTAGTATATTACCGGTTATTTTATGTATTTTAGTTCTTTTATCTTTTACAAGTTGCAAAAAAACGGATGATGATAAAAGAATAAAAGTAATTTCAGCAATATTTCCTTCGTATGATTTTGTTCGCCAGATTGCAAAATCGCGAGTATCCATTGAATTGTTAATACAACCGGGTGCTGAAGTTCATTCGTATGAGCCAACTGCTCAAGATATTGTAAAAATATCAAAGTGTCAAGTATTTATTTATGCTGGAGGAGAAGAAGATACATGGATTGATTCTATTCTTGAAGCGATTGATACGTCAAAGATAAAAATCATATCATTAATGGATTGCATAAGTGATGATAATAAAATAGTTGAATCTCATGAATTAGTGGGGGGAGGAACGGGTGAAATCGAATATGATGAACACGTTTGGACTTCTCTTGCAAATGCAAAAATTATTGTAAATACAATATCAAATTGTTTACAGTCTGTGGATGCAATTAATGCAGATTTTTATAAAGAGAATACAAATGCGTATTTAATTTCTCTATCAAATCTTCAAGTTAAATATAAGGAAATGATTTCTACTGCAAGACTTCATAAAATTGTCGTTTGTGATCGGTTCCCTTTTGCTTATTTTTGTAAAGAGTTTGAATTAGACCATATTGCGGCGTTTTCTGGATGTACAGAAGAAGGAGATGCTTCCGCAGCTGTTATTAATCAATTAATTAAGACGGTAAAAGAAATGAATATTAAGTACGTATTTACAATTGAGTTTTCAAATCAAAAGATTGCGAAAACTGTATGTGAAGCGACTTCAGCAAGTATATTAACGTTACATTCTTGTCATAATTTATCTAAAAGTGAGTTTGAAAGTGGATTAACTTATTTACAATTAATGACAACGAACTTTGATAATTTAAAAAGAGCATTAAGTTAATAATAGAACCCGTTTGGGTTCTTTTCTTTTATTTAACAAGTTTTAAAATTGCATAATTCGATAGATTATGCTATACTAATTGCATTAGACTATTTGATTTTTATTATTTCTTATTGAAAGGACTATATATTATGTATGAACATGAGATTTTAGGTTTTATTCACCTTTATGGATTATGTATAGCTATTGGTGCTTTATTAGCACTTGCCTTATTACATTATTATTGTAAAAAGCGCCATTATGATACTCGTTTTATTGACTTTATTGAAACTACCGCCCTTTTTGCTATTATGGGGGGATTTATCGGTGCTGTATTGTTACAAGCGGTTTATAATTTTAATGCACTTGACAGTTCTATCCCATTTTTTAAACGTTGGGTACAAGCCTTTGAAAAAGGTGGTATTACTTTCTTAGGAGGACTTTTGGGTGGTGCGATAACTTTCTTAATTATTTACTTTATACGTAGAAAGAAATACACCCAAAAAGTATCTGATATTTTACCTGTTGTTCCTGGAGCAATTTGTATAGCTCATGGCTTTGGTAGAATTGGTTGTTTTTTTGCGGGTTGTTGCTATGGTAGACAAGTTGATGCGGGCTGGGAATGGATTGGACAAAGATATCCAGTAGGGTCCTCTACTTATAATGATATTGTTTCTAAATACGGTTCCAATGTTCTTGTTTATCCTACACAATTATTAGAAGCTGCCTTCTTATTGATTCTTGGGGGAATTCTTTTATATTTAGCTTTTAAGAAGAATTCGAAATATACATTCCCGATTTACTTAGTCGCTTATGGCATTTATCGTTTCTTCAACGAATTCTTGCGTGGTGATTATCGTGGTGAAATTTTTGGAGGTGCATTATCTCCTTCTCAATACTTCTCTCTTGCATTAGTTGTTGGAGGAATTGTTGCATTCTTCTTATTTATGAAGTATATTCACGTTCAATCTATGAGTGAAGTTCTTGAGATTGATAAGAATTACGTAGCTCCAGTTAATGAGAAACATACTCAATCCTGGAAGGAGTTCTTATTTGGTAAAAAAGAAGAACAAATCCATGTTGAGGAAGACTTAATCAAGGGTGAAGGGAATCCAGTTATTAATGATAAAGAAAAGGAAATATCTTCTAAATGTGAAGTAACTTCTGATGAAGTAGCATCACCTAAAGATGAAGAAAATAAAAAATGATTAAAAAGGCCTGTTTAGGCTTTTTTTGAAAGGAATATTATGAAAAAATTAGTACTTGCTGAAAAGCCTAGTGTGGGACGTGAAATTGCTAAAGTGTTACATTGTTCTAAAATGGAAAACGGGGCACTTGTAGGTGATAATTATGTTGTTACTTGGGCGCTGGGTCATTTAGTTACTTTAGCATTACCTGAGGAGTTGAATCCTAGCTGGGCGAATTGGCGGTTAGAAGATTTACCAATTATTCCAAATAAGTATGAAACAAGAGTGATTAAAGAAACATCGAGACAATATAGTTGTGTTAAGAATTGGTTGTTTAATCCAATTATTTCTGAACTTGTAATCGCAACGGATGCAGGTAGAGAAGGAGAACTTGTTGCAAGGTGGATTGTTGAGAAAGCGGGATTTAAGAAACCCATGAGTCGGTTATGGATTTCATCCTTAACAGAAGAAGCAATACGTGAGGGATTTCGTAAACTTGCTCCCGCATCGAATTATGATCGTCTTGCTCAGTCTGCAAAAGCACGAGCTGCTGCGGATTGGGTAGTAGGGCTGAATGTAACGAGAGCTTTAACTTGTAAGTTTAATGCTCAATTATCCGCGGGTCGTGTTCAAACTCCAACTCTTGCTTTAATTGTATCCAGAGAAGAACAAATTCGACATTTTGTTTCAGTTCCTTTTTTTACAGCACATATTAAAATAAATCAATTTGATTTGTGCTATGAAGTAAATAATCAAGCTTTTCATTTTAGTAAAGAAGAATCGGCCCAAGCTTTTTGTAGAGATTTAAAGAAAGTACAATTGAAAGTAGATGATGTTGTTTCTACAAACAAACAAGAAACACCACCGATGTTATATGATTTAACTAGTTTACAACAAGTTGCAAATAATCTTTATGGTTTTTCTGCAAAAAAGACTTTGGACATTATTCAAACTTTATATGAAAAATACAAGTACTTAACATATCCTAGAACGGATTCAAAAGTATTAACAGAGGATATGGTTGCTACAGCAAGAAGCCGTATTGTTAATTTAACTAGAGGTAGTTGTGGAAATAAATATAAAGAATATGCGAACCAAATCCTTTTGAAACCATTGGACCAATCAAAAAGAATCTTTAATAATAAAGGAGTATCCGATCATACCGCAATAATTCCTACGGAACTTATTGCTGACTTAGGTATCCTTTCATTAGATGAAGGAAGAATTTATGAATGTGTTGTAAAAAGATTCTTAGAAGCTTTTATGGCACCTCATACGTATATTCAAACAAAAATTATTTGTAAGTATTCAAAAGGCGCTTTTGTAGGTGTTTTGACAAAAGATGTAAATATGGGTTTTAAACAATTATCGAAAGATTTATCAAATAAACAAGAGTCTATTTTACTTAAAAAGAATGATTCTGTTTCACTGGATGGTTTATATTTGGTAAAAGGAGCTACTGTTGCTCCTTCAAGGTACACGCAAGCGACACTACTTAATGCGATGGAACATGCGGGTAACTTTGTTGAAGATAGTTTAGAGAAAAGTGCTTTAAGTTCATCGAATGGTATCGGTACTCCCGCAACCCGAGCGGAAATTATTGAACGAATTTTTTCGGCTGGTTATGTTGAAGAAAGAGGGAATACGATTTATCCAACAAAAAAAGGGACGCAGTTGATACAGCTTGTTCCGGATTTGTTAAAAACCCCTTCTTTAACCGCAACCCAAGAAATGCATTTACAAAATATTTCTTTAGGAAAGGAATCCTCTAGTTCTTTTATTACATCAATGGAGGAAACTGCAAAAGAATTAGTAGTTGATGTTACAAAGAATCAAACTGCTTATTTAGGAGACAATGTTTCAAGTAAGGTTTGTCCCACTTGTGGTAAAAGATTACTTGAAATTAGTAATAAATCTGGAAAGTTTTTTGTTTGTCCAGATAAATCATGTGGCTATCGGAAGCAAATTTTCCGTATTACGGGGCTTCGTTGTCCTAATTGTCATAAACAGCTTAAAATTATGGGAGAAGGGGAATCGAGCTATTTTTCTTGTTCATGTGGTTTTAAGGAAAAGAAAACGAGTTTTGAATTAAAACTAAAGGAAAATAAGCAATCGATGAATCGCCATGAGATGCAAAATTATATTAAAAAGCAACAAGAAGATATTCCTTCAAACAATCCATTTGCTGAATTGTTAAAAAATAAATAGGAAATAGTCTTTTAGTTAAACCGGCTACACCGGTTTATTTTTTGTTTAGCACAATTCGATTATTTTTAATCGATTTATGGTATACTATAATAAAATAACATTGAAAGGATATATTATGATAGAAGTAATACAACTTGCTATTCAATTTGAAGGTAAGTTCTTATATAAGGATGTAAATTTAAAGTTTACAAAGGGAAATTGTTATGGAATTATTGGAGCGAATGGAGCGGGGAAATCCACATTTCTTAATTTGTTATCAAAACAATTAGAACCTACATATGGAGAGGTTTTAATTGATAAAAAAGATCGGATGAGTGTGTTAAAGCAAGATCAACATGCTTATGATAATCATACTGTAATTGAAACTGTATTGATGGGACATAGTCGTTTGTATGAAATACAAAAAAGAAAAGAAGTATTGTATCAAAAAAGTGAATTAACCGATAAGGAAAATCAAGAATTGTGTGATTTAGAAATGGAGTATGCAGATTTAGATGGCTGGTCATCGGAAAGTAATGCGGAAGCTCTATTGAACAATTTAGGTGTATTACCCACTTATCATTCTATGATGATGGGGGATATCGATAGTAAAATAAAAGTAAAAGTGCTTCTTGCACAAGCTTTGTTTGATAATCCGGATATATTAATTTTGGATGAACCTACGAATAACTTAGATATTAAAACTTGTGAGTGGTTAGAAGAATTTCTAATAAACTTTCCGAATATTGTTATTGTTGTTAGTCATGACCGATATTTCTTAAATGAAGTATGTACGAACATTTGTGATGTTGATTATGGAAAGATTAAATTATACTGTGGTAATTATGATTTCTGGTATGAATCAAGTCAACTTGCTTTGCAACAAGCGAAGGATCAAAATAAAAAGTCAGAACAAAAAATAAAAGAACTCGAAGAGTTTATTAGGCGTTTTAGCGCAAATTTATCAAAGTCAAAGCAAGCTACGTCTAGAAAAAAGTCTTTAGATAAAATTGTTTTAGCTGATATTGAACCATCTTCTAGAAGATATCCGTATATTGAGTTTAAAATGAATCGTGAAGCTGGGAATGATATTTTGTTTGTAGAACATCTTACAAAAAAGCCTTACTTTGAAGATTTGTCTTTTGTTGTGAATCACAATGATAAAATTGTCTTTTTATCCGAAAATACTCATATTACTACTACTTTATTTGACATTTTAATGGGAAAAGTCGAACCAGATAGTGGAAGTTTTAAATGGGGTGTTACGATAACTAAAGATTATTTGCCTCAAGATAATCAAGAATTCTTTAATAAATCCATTACGTTATCTGATTGGATTCGCAATTATTCTACGGATCAAACCGATACGTTTATTAGAGGTTGGTTAGGTAGAATGTTATTTTCAGGAGAAGATGCATTTAAACCGGTGGATGTTTTATCCGGAGGAGAGCGCGTGCGTTGTATGCTTTCTAAGATTATGTTATCGGGTGCTAATGTAGTTTTATTAGATGATCCTTCGAACCATTTGGATCTTGAAACGATTACCTCTTTAAACCAAGGGTTAATTCGTTATCGTGGAAATTTATTATTTACATCTCATGACCATGAAATTATTCAAACAGTTGCTAATCGGATTATTGAATTTTTACCTGATGGGACTGTATTTGATAAAGAAATGACTTATGATGATTATATTACACAATATGTTAATACTAGAGAGTAGAATTGATTAGGAGAAACGAGAATGAAGAAATTTTTTAATATTAAGCATATGTTATTAGTATTTTTTATTTGTGGATTGTTTTTTTGTGCATCTTGTAAAAAGGATGATACAACTGACCCTATAGTTCCAGATGATCCTACGCCTGAGGACCCTATCGTTCCATCAGGACCGGATTATTCTTATTTATTTGATGATATATGTGGAGATGTTGTAGAAAATAATCTTACATTTCCGGATAAAGTCGGTGAGTTACGTTTAAATTTTGCTACTTCGGATTCACAAACCATTACGGATGAAGGTGTTGTTACCCAAGGTAGAACGGATACACAAGTTATCATTTATATGGGTGTGATTGATAAAGAAGGTGTAGGATATAGATACGAAAAAGAAGTAACCGTAAAAGGTATTCAGTTTTCTGATATGAGAACGGAAAGAGTTATTGCGGGATATTTATATAGTTCGAGTTATAAAGGTTATACCGAAACACAAAAGAAAGGCTTAGATGTAGTTAATGTTGCCTTTGGTAGTGTTACAGGAGATGGATTAGTTAGTGTGTCGAATATGATTCGCTTACTTCCTGGAATTTTATCGATTCGTAGAAGTGGAGTAAGGGTCCTCCTTTCTCTTAAAAATACAGCAGCAAACTTTAGTGATGCCGCATATACTTCTGCTGGTCGTATTAAACTTGCGGAATCAATCCTTTCTACAATTGAAACTTATCACTTTGATGGGATTGATATTGACTGGGAGTTTCCTGGATATAATACGAATCACGCATTAGATACGGATAAAAAGAATTATACCTTGTTAATGAAGGAAATATACGAAACTGTTAAAAAAGCAAATTCCGATTATCTCGTTACTTCCGCAACCCGTGGTGGTTCGGAATGTCGAAAGAATTACTTTTTAGGTGAAGCTAGTGCGTATGTTGATTACTACAATGTTATGACTTATGATTTATATTCTTCTTCAAGAGTATATCATCATACAGCAGTATTTAGCAATACAGGACAAGCAACAATGACAAATGGTTCTTTAGATGGAACGGTTGATTTATATCATAATGTTGAAAAAGTTCCAGGAAGTAAGTTTCTTGCGGGAATTGCTTTTTATGGATATGAAGTAGCAACGAATCAAACGAGTGGAACCAGTGTGTTAGGTACACTTCCTACTGGTAGTTATGAATCAATTACTTATAAGAATATTAAGAAATATTATTTAGATCAAATGGCTACGAATTCATCCATTCAGTATTATTATGATAAAACTTGTCAAGCACCATATTTATTCAATAGTTTAACAAAGAAGTTTGTTACTTATGATGATGCTACAAGCATAAAAGCAAAAGCAAATTATGTTTTTGATAATGGTTTGTTGGGTGTTATGATTTGGGAATTAACTTATGATAATGAAGAAGAAGATATGTTGCTTGCGGTAATGCGGGCGATGAAACGAGATTTGTCTTAAAAAATAACAAAAATAAATAAAGGAGTATAAAATGGCCAATAAAGTAAATGAGAAATTAGACTCGGTTGCTTCGAAGCAACTGATATCACAATATACCATTCAACGTTTACCTTTCTATTTGGACTATTTGAAACAAAAACAAAAAGAAGGCTTTGAGCGGGTTTCTGCACCTAGGATTGCTCATGATTTAGAATTGAATGAGGTTCAAGTAAAAAAGGACCTTGCGGTAGTAACTAGAGAAAATGGTAAGCCAAAGACAGGACATAATTTAAGTAATCTTATTGAAGATTTAGAGTCATTTTTAGGCTATAACAATAAAACTCAAGCGGTACTTATTGGTGCAGGTAATTTAGGGAAAGCATTACTCTCTTTTCACGAGTTTAATACTTATGGACTAAGTATTGCTTGCGCATTTGATTCGAATCCTAGAATTGTTGGTAATTCGATGAATCATATAGAGGTAATGGATATTAAAACTCTGGAGGATTATTGTAGAAATCATGCGATCCATATTGGGATTATTACGGTTGGTAGTGAAAGTGCTCAAAGTATTGCAAATATGCTTGTAGAATGTGGAGTGTTAGCTATTTGGAATTTTGCACCAATACATTTAAATGTCCCGGATGAAATTATTGTTCAAAATGAAAATATGGCTTGTAGTTTAGCTGTTTTATCACATCGTTTACAAAAGGTAATGGAAGAACAAAAAGAAGAATTGAAATAGAGAGGAATAGATTATGGTTAAAGAAAAAGTTGTATCTCATAACTATCAAGTTACTTTAAGAAAAGAAGATAAGAAGTGGCAAGTAAAAAATGCTAGTTCTTCAAAAGTACTAAAACTTTTTGATACGCAAAAAGAAGCGATTGATTATGCGAATACCTTAGCGAATAATCAAGAAGGATGTATTACAATTCATAAAGTTGATGGAAAAATTCGTAAACAAAACTATGACAAATCAAGTAATAAATAAACTTTTATTTAATAATTGCATCCAACCTATTATGAAATATGAGGAACAAGGAATTTGTTTTCTATTTCAAACAAGTAAAGGGTTGTATCATTATTTTAATGGGAATATATCCATAGATTCAGGAAGTGGGAAAATTGATGCTTTTTCCCATTTTCGTTTAGCAAGTGTAACGAAACAATTTATTGCATATGGAATTTATACTTTAATAAAACAAGGAAAAATAGAAGAAGATTTAAATATTCAATCTATTTTCCCACAATTACCGGACTATTTTTCTTTAATAACTATCAAACATCTATTGAATCATACTTCTGGTGTGATTGATTATGAGACCTGGGAACCAAGCGGTAAAGATGGGGAGAATCGTCCTATATCAGATGATGAGATTATGAGACGTTTGACCAATTACTTTCCTACTTATTTTGTTCCGGGAACGACATATCGTTATTCGAATACAGGGTATGTGATTCTAAGTGAAATTATTCGTAATATTAGTGGTATGTCAACTTTTGAATATTTACAAAAATACGTATTTGATGTAGTTGGTCTTAAATCTATGGGTAATGTATGTGATTTGGATTCTATTGATAACCGTGTAATTGGAAGAAAAATAGAAAATGGTGTTTTAATTTCAAAAGACTCTGGTTGGTCTACTTTTACTTTTGGTGATGGTGGCATCTATGCAAATGGTACGGATTTACTTATTTGGTTAAAGTATTTACAAAACAATTTTTCATTATTAAAAGATTCCTTTTTCTTAGTGAATCATCCACCTTTATCCATAGGTTCAAACTATGCATGGGGAGAAGTTGTAAGATGCCAGGATAGTTATCATTTCATTTACCATTGTGGTGATACTGTTGGTGGTAGAACTGCGATTGGGTTTTGTCCCGAGAAAAATATGCAATTTGCTTTATTAACGGCTCTTGATGGAGTTGATATGGAACGAGTGATTGAAAATATAGATAAAATGCTAAAAGAAAATAAAATTGAACAAAATTTGGTATAATATATTAAAACTGAGGTGAATATTTTGAAATATTATTTTATTATCAACCCGATAGCTGGAGGTAAAAACTCCACTCCTTCAATTAGCGAGAAACTAGTAGAATACTGTAAATCAAATCCAATTGATTACGAAGAATATATAACAAAGTGTCCTGGGGATGCAATGTTAAAAGTAAATGAAATCGCAAAAAATAATGAAGAACTTGATAAACCAAATGATATTTGTTTTGTTGCTTGTGGAGGCGATGGAACTTGCCATGAGGTTGCAACTGGAATTGCATTACATAAGCATTGCTCGCTTGCGGTATTACCGGTGGGTTCTTGTAATGATTTTTTAAAAACTTTTCCTAAATATGATTTTATGTCTTTTGATGATTTGTTTCATGGTACTGAAAAGAAAATTGATTTGTTTAAAGTAAATGAAGAATACTGCTTAAATGTGACAAATGTAGGATATGATGCGAAGGTGAATGCGGATCAAATTAAATTTAGAATAAAAGATAAATCTATCAAAAAAGCGTATTATCACGCTATTGTTGTCAATCTTTTTAAACATTTAGGCGATGAAACTAGGGTATTCGTTGATAATAAGGAAATATTCAAAGGAAAGTCGCTTCTTATTACTATGGGGAATGGACGTTTCTATGGCTCTTGTTTTGAATGCGCACCTGCTGCAGAGGTAGATGATGGCTTATTAGATGTTTCTGTTGTTAAAAAGGTTTCTATTTTAAAGTTTGCTTCTTTAATTAAATATTATAAAAGAGGTGAACAATTAGAAAGAAAAGAGTTTAAAAAGGTTATTACGTATGTGCGTGGTAAGAATGTAAAAATTATAAGTCCATCGACTCTTTGTTATTGTATTGATGGCGAAACTTTCTATGGAAAAGAACTGGATGTTTGTATTTATCCTCATCAGTTATCTTTTATATTTCCTAGAAGAAATTATGATGTGGAAATGAAACAAAACGATTAATTCGTTTTGTTTTTTTATGTCGTCATGAAAACATTTTCTAATAAAAAGTGGTTCAATATTGTTGACAAATAGTGTGAATTGGTATATAATTATCGGTATAAATATATCGAAAGAAAGGATATTTAAATATAAATTATGAAAACTACAAAGTGTTAGTTGCAGGATCTACATCAGGAATTGGAATTGCAATTACAAAGATGTTCATTTCTGAAGGTGCAACAGTTATTGGCTTAGGTCGTAATTTTGACAAAACAAAAGATTTAGGTGAAAACTACATTCCTCATCATTGTGATGTTACTCTTCCAGAAGAAATAGAAGAGACATGCCAATTTGTTGATAAAACGTTTAATGGAAAGTTAGATTGTTTTGTAGATTCAGCTGGACTCGGAGTAAAACAACCTGTAACAGATGTTCCTGTGGATCGTTTTGATTTAGCAATTAACTTATTGCTACGTCATCATATTTTATTTGTATCGCATTTACATCCTTTACTATATAATTGTGATAGCAAAGACCCTATTATCATTCATATCTCATCTGCAGCAAGTCGTTCGATTGAATCGGACAATATTTTATATGGACTTTGTAAAACTGCTTGTAATTTATATGCAAAACAAAGTGCAAAAGGCCTTCATGGGATTCGTTCCTTTACAATATCCCCTGGGACTATCGCTCCTCCTATTTTTAATCGCGACAAAAACGCTCAAAGATCACCTGAACAAATTAAAGCTATGTTTGATGGCTTATCACGTGCAATTCCTTCAGGAAGAGTTGCGGAACCATCGGAGGTTGCTGATTTAGTTGAATTCTTATGTTCAAAAGATGCTCAATATATGGATGGTGCTGATTGTTTAATCGACGGCGGCATTATGACTCAATTCTAGGAGGATAATTATATGAAAAAAATAGTATTAATCACAGGTGTAGAAACTGGTATTGGAAAAGCTACGGCTGAACGCTTTATTTCTGAAGGTGCTTTTGTTTATGGTGTTTCAACACAAAGTAATCAAGTTGTAGATTTTGGAGAGAATTTAAAATATATCATTCTTACTTCTAAAAAAGAAGAAGAGATTTGTGATGTTGTAACTTTAATTGAAAAAGAACAAGGACACTTAGATAGTTTAATCACAATTGGTGAAAAGTGGTTCCGTAATACAATTGCTACTGTTTCAGCAAAAGATATTGAGGAAGCCAATTATTATAATCTTGAATTACCTATGTTATTTACAAAATATGCTACTAAGTTATTGAAGTTATCCACAAATCCAAGTATTACTTTTGATGTTCCAATGTCAGCTTATATGACAGAAGCAAATTATTTAAATTCTAGTTATGCGGTTGCTTTAATTAACTATACAAGACAAGCTACTTCTCAAATTCGTCCAATTCGTTGTAATTCTGTTTTGTTTGGAATTATTAAAGATCATTTATTAAACGAAGAAGAATTAGCAGTTTATAATACTCCTGAACGTTTAGCTAACATTCCTTGTGGAAGATTAGGTGAACCAAAGGATGTATCTGGTGTGAATTATTTCCTTGCTTCAGATAAGGCACGTTACTTAAATTCGGGTGCTTGGAGTGTAGATGGTGGATATTATACAATGAATCCACGTTCTATGGGAAATAATGGTATTTAGGTTCCTTCTCTTAAGTGTTAAGTTATCTTAACACTTTTTTTGTCGATTATCCCCTCTTAGTCTATCTTTTTATGGCTTTTACTTGCTAAATTGGCCTTAATTTGGTAAAATAACTATAGGTATATTATATTTAAATAAATAAGAATGAATGAGGAAAAATATGTCAGATATTAGAATAATGTCGCTGGGTGGTATTGGCGAAAATGGAATGAATATGTATGTTGTGGAGGTAGATAAAAATATCTTTATTTTGGATGCCGGTTTAAAGTATCCCGATATTGATATGTATGGTGTAGATGCGGTGATACCGGATATTACTTATCTTGAAGACCATATTGATCGAATTCAAGGTGTGTTTTTATCACATGGTCATGAGGACCATATTGGCGCTATCCCATATTTACTACGAAAAATACCTACAAAAGTTTTTGGAACCCACTTTACGATTTGTTTGTTAGAAGAACTCCTTGAAGATAATCATATGAATGTGAAAGATTATCATTTATATAGAATTAATGAAAATAAAGTGTTGGGCTTTGGGAATGTGAATATTACATTCTTTAATTTAACGCATAGTTTACCAGAAACGGTTGGTATTCAAATATCTACTCCGGATGGTAGTATTGTTTATGCGACCGACTTTAATTTCAATACTTGTAGTGAGCCTCACTACCACACTTCTTTTGATAAGATTACGGATATTGGTAAGAAGAAGGTACTCGTTGCTATGACGGAGTCAATTGGAAGTGCTTCTTTAGGAAGAATTTCGAATGATACTTTGTTGGAGTATAAATTTAATAACATTATTGCGAAAACTACGCATCGTATTATTGTTGCTGCGTATTCTTCGGATTTAAGTAGAATTCAAAAGATTATTAATTTAAGTGTAAAAGCAAAGAAACGAATTGCTATTCTTGGAAAAAAGGCAGAACGAATTGTTGAGATTGCGGTTAAATCAAATTATTTAGCAATTCCTGATGGAAGCTTTACTTCTTTGAAGTTTTTATCCGAGACAAATCAAAATATTGAAGATGATTTAGTTGTAATTGTAACGGGTGTTCGTAATGAACCTTATTCCAATCTTGTTCGAATGGTAAAAGGGGATGACAGACTTATTCATATCGTAGAAGGTGATAGTGTTGTTGTTATGTGTCCGCCGGTTCCGGGTACTGAAAAACCAGCAATGAATTGTTTAAACACTCTTTCAAAATATAATACAGCTGTTTCTATATTTGGTAAAGATGTATTAACTTCCGCACATGCTTCAAGAGAAGATTTGAAATTACTTTATGCTATGTTGAAACCTCTCTATATTATGCCTATTAAAGGTGAATATCGTCATATGTATGAACATGTACAAGCTTTGGAATCTTTTGGTTATAAAGAAGATAGGTGTTTGCTTGTTGAAAATGGTGAAACGATTAATTTTCAAAATGGGGTTTTGATGCCTGAGCATGATCGTGAATTTGTGGGACATATTTTTGTGGATGGTTCTTTAACAGGAAGTATTAATGAACAAGTGATTAATGACCGGGAAACTCTTGCTGAAGAAGGGGCTGTTTTGATGGTTGTTTATTATGATTTTGGTAATAAAAAAATCATTGATGGACCTACGATTATAACAAAAGGTTTCTGTAGTTCGAATTCTGAGGAATTTGAGGAATCATTAAAAACTCTTCTGAATCGTATCTTTCAATCTACATTCGCGAGTCCTACCTTAGATATAGAACTATTAGAAAAACAAATTATTGCGGAATCGAGTCGATTGGTAAGTCGGATGACAAATAATAAACCAAAGATGATACCTGTACTATTTAATATGGGTAAGGGAGAAGATTGTCCTAAGACTAAGAAAAGTGCTCGAACGACAAAAAAAGTAGTAACAAACCCTGCTACTAAGAAGGCTTCAGCGAATATTAGTAAAAGTGAATAAGATAGTTTTATACAAATAAAAATAATATTTTTAGACAATAGTTTCTATTGTCTTTTTTTATAGGAAATATTTGATTGAATTCGACTTCTTAAAAATCATATTAATGCTTTCTAGAGGTGGTAAAATGCTATCTAAGGGAAATGCTATTGCTTTATTTTGTTAAAAATTGTAAAATAATAAAAGTAAAATGTGATAAAATTGTCATTTAACGGAAGAGGAAGAAAAAATGCTTTTAAGTTATGGTATTTTAATATTATTCGGGATTCTATCCTGCTTGTTATATTTTAAAATTGGTAAAAGTAATGATAAAAAGTCATCCATAGTATTGAAAAAAATAATCCCAATTGTATTAATTTTAGTTTTTATTGCTCGTTTGTTTTGTTATGAATCTAAAATTTATGATTATGTTGGATTGTTACAAACACCTTTATCTAGTAAATTTGTTACTGTAATTAGTTTGTTTTTGATATGGTTTAATTATACTGCAATATTACTTGTTATTTTAGTGAATTATTTTCATTTTCCAAGTCTGAAAAATATGATTCGATTTATTACAACTCCAATCTTATTTTTAAATATTTGTTTTATGATACCTACTTTTCAGTTATTTCAAAATTCTTTAAATACTTCAGTTTTAACAATTATTTACCCGATTGAATTAGGGATTGCGTTTGGTATTTCCCTTTATTATACTATTCGTTATTGGAAAGAAAAGATTCGTGGGAAACAAGTATTAAAGATTCTATTATTGTTTGCTTGTTTATTAATTGCTTCTATGCCTTCCTATTTACCACAATTTCTATTTGGCTATATCAAAGCAACGATTCTTTTAAAGAAAATAACTATTGCACATCGTGTAGTCGTTTATGGGGCATTTCTTGTACCTACAATATTGTATTTTACATTACGAAATAAACCGAAAGATGTTATTCATTTTTCAATGATTTATATCAGTGTTGCAACTTTAATTGTATTCCTTGTAAATCATAATTATACGGAGTTTACAAAGCCATGGGCTTGGCCATTTCATTTATGTAATACAGCAATGTTTATTATTCCAATATGTGTAATATTTAAACAAAAGAAGTTATTCTATTTTACTTATTTTATCAATGTGTTAGGTGCTTTGCTCGCTATGCTGATGCCCAATTATGGAGATGCAACAAATCTATTTAGTATGAGATTCTTGAATTTCTGGGGCAATCATTATATTGCATTCTTTATGCCAATATTACTCGTTGCATTACATGAATTCGATAGACCGAATATTAAAGATTTTATCTATTCAATGATTTGGTTTTTAGCTTACTTCGTTCTTGCCTTATTTATGAATGTATATTTTACCGCAATCGGTCATAGTGTGGATTATTTCTTTATCAATAGTGATTATGTTGCGGATAAACTTGGGTCTTGGGCAGAAAATATATTTAATGTTACTACAAGAATACCTGTAGGAAATGTCACGCTTGAATTCCATCCGGTTTATCAAACTGCTTTCTTCTTAGTATATGTACTTCTTGGTGCAGCAGTGTGGTTTGTTTATGCAGAGTTTTACCGGATTGCAGATTCTCATATGGATTTGCATCAAAAATTAAAGAAACTTAAGATTGCGGAGTTTGCTTTGCAATCACAATTAAATGGAAGGAGTATGACAGAACCTATGAATAAAGATGCAGGTGTTTGTTATGAACTAATTAATTTTTCAAAAAAATATGCTTCAAGTAAAAAATATGCGGTTGTGGATGCATCATTTTGTGTTCATGGTGGAGAAATATTTGGGTTCTTAGGCCCGAATGGAGCAGGAAAATCAACTATAATTAAAAGTACAGTCGGTATTCAAACAATATCTTCTGGAAGAATTGAAATATGTGGCTATGATGTTGCCAAGCAACCTGTAGAAGCAAAACATTGTATTGGCTTTGTTCCTGACCATTATGCTTTGTATGAAAAACTAACGGGTCGTGAGTATATCAACTATATTGCGGATATCTATGATGTTACTGAAGAAGAACGTAATGAACGTATTGAAAAGTACATTCATAGATTTGAACTTGAATCTTCGATTGATAATAAAATTAAAACTTATTCTCATGGTATGAAACAAAAGATTACTATTATTTCCGCATTAATTCATGAACCAAAGGTATGGATTTTGGATGAGCCTTTAACTGGTCTTGACCCGAATAGTATTTTTCAAGTAAAGGAATGTATGAAAGAACATGCTGAAAAAGGAAATATCGTATTCTTTTCCAGTCATATTATTGATGTTGTTGAAAAAATATGTGGTCGTGTTGCTATTATAAAACATGGACATATTCAATGCGTGAAGAGTATTAAAGAAATTGAAGAGAGTGGAGTAAATCTTGAACAGTTCTATTTAAATACTGTGGGTGATAATCTAGATGATCAAATCGATGTTCCTACAACTGTTGTAGAGACGGAAGTAAAACATGTCTAAACTAAAAATATTAGTTGCAATGCAATTAAGGGACATGGTTGATTTAAGTTGGGTGAAGTCGGGTAAGAAGACTTTACGTGTAATCATCCTTTCCTTATTAAAGTTTATTGTCATTGCGGGAATAAGTTATGCTTTACTATTTGTATTACAAAAGGTGGGAGTATTCTTTTATAGTGAATCTCCTAAAGTAATGATATTACTGTTATCGATAATATTGATTTTATCAATCTTATCTTGTACGAATGCCTTGATGAAAAACTTGTACTTTTCTGAAGATAATAAGGTTTTAATAACCTTTCCAGTTTCGGGGAATCGTATATTTATATCAAAGTTAATCGTGTTTTATATCTATGAGATTAAAAGAAATTTTGAATTCTTATTTCCTTTAGTGTTTAGTTGTGAGTTGTTACTATTCACATCAAAACTTTGTAGTGTGGCTATTTTCTTTTGGTCCATCATTCCTTTATTACTCATAGTAATGTTACCGGTTGTTATCGGGGCATTATTATCAATTCCCTTAATGTATATTTATCGCTTCTTGAAAAAACATACCTTAACTGAAATTATCTTTTTTGGAGTTTTAATTATTTTTGGGGTTGTAATAACTGTGTTATTAATTGGAATGATACCAGAAAATATTGATTTAATTAATCAATGGCCCTATATTAGTAAATTTATTCGTGGCTTTTTGATTAATGTGGAACATAAAATGACAATAGTTTCTCAACTTGTTTACTCTTTGGTGGGTGATGCACATGGTGGATCTTATGTTATTACTTGGTTTACATTGATTAAGGTTCTTATCTTATTAGTTGTAAATGTTCTTTTTATTGTTTTAAATTTCTTATGTTCAAGACCATTGTTCTTTAAAATGATGGCAAAGAACTTTGAATTTGATAAAAATGCAATTACTATTAAAAAGAATGTTCGTAGGGGTAAAAGATTTACCTTTATAAATAAGGAATGGGTGATTAGTTTTCGAAGTTTAGATATTTCATTAGACTTTTTCACTGTGTATTTAATTGTACCGATTTTAATTTTATTATTAAACAAAATATTCGCAGCAATGGAAACAAAAACTTTAGGTGATATTATGACTTACGCATTTAATATCTTATTAATTGCTTTGCCACTATTAGCTTCGAATGGAATTGTTGCGACAATGTATAGTAGAGAAGGAAGAGCTGGTTATATTAAAAAGACGAAACCTATTTTTGCTACTTTCCCTTTATTTGCTAAGCTTTCTCAAAATATTGCATTTAGTGTACCTTCTATTTTTGTTTCGGTAGCAATATTTGGCAGTTTCGCTCATATTGGCGTTTTGAGTATTATTTTACTATCCTTTGCTATTTTATTTCTATATGTAGGTCATATGGTTTATAGTGCAATGCTCGATGTAATGAACCCCCAAAATGAACAGTATGCTACTACTGGAAATGATATTTCAAATCCCAATGAAACATTATCGTCGATTACGGCGTTTGTTTTGTCTGGTGTATTTGCTTTAATTAGTTATAAGTTCTTTTCCGAATCATTATTAACAGTGGATTCTACTTGGTTGGCTAGTTTAAAACTATTACTAATTGCCTTTGTTTTAATGATTGGTGTTATATATTTATTTATCCAACGCATTCGTTGTTATTATTATGAATAGGAGCTGACTTTATGAAAAAATCTGTAGTGTTATCTATTGCTATTATTTATATTGTTGCGATTATTCTTGTTGGTTTTTTAGGACTTAAGATGCGTGTCTATGATGAAAAAATATATGTTGATTCCATTATTTGTGAAACAGACGGTTATCAAGCATTTGAACCTGGAAAAGAAGTGGATGGTTGTAATGGATTTATTTCCTTAATCTATTCAAAAGATTTAAAAGTTACGCTCGTTTGTAGTGTAAAACCAGACAATGCAACGTATCGGGCATTGGATTATTTATATGATACAACCCAAAGTGTCTTTACGCTTGTTAAGAACAAAGATGGGTCTGCCACAATTACTTTCAATGATGAAGGTAGTGCTGTAGTTTCGGTTCGAAGTACCGACGGCAAAAATACAACATTAAAAATACGTATCGATGCGATTGAAATATAGGAGGTAAAAATATGAAGACGCTTCGTAAATTCTTATTATTATTATTAATTATGTTACCAGTAGCACTAGTTGCTTGTACAAATACACCCGGTGATGGTGGTGATCCAGTTAGACCAGGTGGAGATGATGATAAAGACAAGACTGAAATTCGTGTAAATTCAGTTGCGTTAGGAAGTTCCTTTGTTGTTTATAATGCGAATAAAGCATTGAAAGACAATAAGAATACTGAATTCTTTGATTTAACACAGAATTATTTTGTTGGTGATGATAATCCTTGGTCATTTAAACCAGATACATCTTTTATAAAAATTAATTTAACAACAAATGTAATTACACCTGTTGAAGTAAGTGAATGGGAGTATGATATTACTTTAGAAGTTCTTGTTGAGAATGCTTTTGTGAAAGCAGATAGTAGTTTTGTAGATGCAATTGATACAAAAGCAGTTACTGTGAACTTTTCTGAAAAAGCAATTGGTCATTCTTTTAGAATATCTTGCTGTCCTCAAAAATTAACAGAAAAACAAGCTCAGAATAAAGCTAAGTTTACTGTTTCCTTTGAGTTTGATGTAATTGATGGCTATAACTGCTATTTTGCAAGTGATTTAGCTTATTTAGATAATCGTGCAAGTTCAACTGCAGAAGGTGCCGCATGGGATAGTTATCGTACTGAACACAAAATTGATACTTCGATTAATCCTCAAGCTATAATCTTCCAAAGAAACATTTCTTTAACAAAAAAAGATTTACCAGGTCTATTCTTTTATTCAGAAAGTGATTTAAGTAAAACAGATTCTGATTATGAACGTACACTTGGTTCTTTAAAAGATTACTATTCTATTTATCAAAGAAACTTAGCAAAAGATGAAAAGTTCTTATTTGAAGGAAACTATTTTACATTAGATACTTCCTCAATTCCCGTTGTTACTCGTGAAAGTGGAAATATAACTGCTGAAGGCGAAGTAATTTCTCACGCTACTGTGATTCGTTATTCTGGTGAAATGTCTGGGGATGTTACAATGAAAGATTTAAACTTCATTGGAAATGCTCCAAAAGTAGAAGATACTTTGAAGAGTGGTGGTTTAATTGTACTTAAAGTGGAAGGACCTAAATTCCTTGCTTACAATAATATTACAATTTGTACATTTATTGCTTATTTCCCTAATTATACATTGGCTAAATTTACTATGGATAAATGTAAAGCTTATGATTCATTTAACTCATTCATTTACAACTGGGGAAGCCCGGATGTTGAAGTATTCAATTGCGAAATGATTGGTGCGGGCGGCCCCGTAATTATTCAAGACCACGTTGACGCAAAAAATGCAGATGGTGGAAGAGTTGGTTCTACAATTATTAAAAACTCAAAATTAGCATCGTATGTTACAGGTTCTGAAGGTTGGTTCTCAGTAGTTCATGCTTCCGCAATCATGCCTTTAGTTAAATCGATGGATGCATTATTTAATCCATTTGGACGTTCTTTCTTAAAAACAAATAAAGATAAAACTTTAACTTATCTAAATGCCATATCTGTAAATAAATCTGGCTCTACTCAAGGATTAACAAAAGAAAAAATCAAAGGTAATATTACAATTGATGGTCATAATTTCTGTTATGGTGAGGATAATCCGGTATTAGCTCAAGTTTTAACCGCAACATTTGAAAATGGTGCTCCTGCATTTGAATCATCCAATGCAACTGTTTCAGATGGTTATGGATATACCGATGGTACGGGTTTGTTTGATGCTACGAATACTCAAATCGTTTCACCAACTAATTCAATTTATTCTGGAAATTATATTTGTTTATACTATCTTGGTATGCAAATTGTTTTAGGATATGGTCCTGTAGGTGAAATTGTAGGATAATTAAATAATTTTGAAAACTCTTCTAATTTAGGTTAGTGGGGTTTTCTTTTTTAATTTCTGGTAATTATAGACAAAAAGTGATATACTATAATTATTAAAATATTAGAAATAAGACTAGAATAGTAAGGGTGAATAAATGACTGATAAGATAGATTATATAAAAGTATTTTCTTTTCATAGTGCATCAGAAGAACAAGCGATTGTGGGACCAATGAATCAAACATTAAAATTAATCAATAGTATGTATGATATTCATTTATTATCCGCAGAGAATTCTTTGTGGATCTTAAAAAGTGAAAAAGAAACAATGGATGAAAGTGTATTTATTCAAGTAGATAGTTTTTTAAGAATTATCGATCATTTGATTTTGGATAAAACTTCAATTCATGAACGTGATATTATTCATATTCATGATTTGCTTGCTAAAGCAAAGTACTCCTTAAATCTGGAACAAGATATTATTCATTTTTATGAAGATAAAAAAACGATTTTAACTACCTATGATGGGAAAAGAATATATCCTAAGACTTTTACCCAAAAGAAATATTTAGACGCTCTAGAAAATAACGTTGTAATATTTGGTACTGGTGCTGCTGGTAGTGGAAAGACATTTCTTGCGGTTGCATTTGCAATTGATGAACTTAAAAAGAATCATATAGATAAAATTATTATTACTCGTCCTGCGGTTGAAGCGGGAGAAAAGTTAGGATTTTTACCAGGGGATTTAAAAGAGAAAGTAGATCCTTATTTAATACCTATTTATGATGCGGTTCATATGTTTTTAGATAATGATACTTGTGAGAAGTATTTTGAAAAAGGAATTATTGAAGTTGCTCCTTTGGCTTATATGCGGGGGAGGACGTTAGATCACGCGGTAGTGATACTGGATGAGGCTCAAAATACTACAAGTAATCAAATGAAGATGTTTTTAACTCGTCTTGGATTTCATTCAAAAATGATTATTACAGGCGATACTACTCAAATTGATTTAGGAAATAAGGCTTCAAGTGGTTTATGTGAGGCATTAAGGATACTAAACAATATTCCGGATATTGCTATGATTACATTTGATACGACTGATGTTATGAGGCACCCTGTGGTTTCGAAAATAATTAAACGTTATGAAGGAGATAAGAATGATTCAATTTAACATTTATGGGTCTTGGAAACATTTAGGTTATCCGGTACGTAAGACTCTTCAAAGTATTGTTAAAGCTATCTATATAGAAGAAAATCTAAATGGTCATTATGAAGTGAGTTTTATATTTTGTAATAATGAAGAGATTCATAAGATTAATATGGATTATCGTCATATTGACCGGCCTACGGATGTAATATCGTTTGCTGAAATTGATGAATCAGACAATAGAGTTTTACCTTCGGAACTAGGTGATATTTTTATTAATTACGAAAAGGTAGTTGAACAAGCAAGCGAATACAAGCATTCCAATCTTCGTGAGTTTGCCTTTTTAGCTACTCATGGGATGTATCATTTATTAGGATATGACCATCAAACTAAGGAAGAAGAAGAGAAGATGTTTCTAAAACAAGATAAGATATTAACGAAACTAAATATTATGAGGTGATTTTATGGATAAAGAACAAGAATTCTTACTATGTTATGAGGCATATCAAAATGCATATGCCATTTATTCGAATTTTCAAGTAGGAGCATTGGTTGTTTTAAAAAATGGAAAGTACTTTATGGGTTCAAATATTGAAAATGTTTCGTATGGTTTAACAAATTGTGCGGAACGGAGTGCTTTATTTGCTTGTTACTCGATGGGGTATCGAGCGGATGATATTTTAGAATTATGTATATTATCACGTTCGACTAGTTTTGCTTCCCCTTGTGGAGCTTGTCGACAAGTGATTAATGAATTAATGAATCCTTCGAGTAAAGTAGTTATGTTTAATTTTAAGAAAGAATATCGGGAGGTGTTTGTGAAAGAACTATTACCTTTTGGTTTTAATGAGGATGATTTACATGCAAAGCAATAATACATTTCGCTCTGGTTATATTTCACTTGTAGGTAGACCAAATGTTGGTAAGAGTACAATACTAAACTTTCTTTTACAAAAGAAAATATCCATTGTTACTCCCTTTGCTCAAACAACGAGGAATCGATTAGAAGGTATTTATAATGATTCTACTCATCAAGCTATTTTTGTCGATACACCCGGGATTCATAGAGCGAACAATGAACTTGGTAAGATTATGAATCAACTTGCTTTTACGAGTTTTAGCGGTGTAGATGCCGTTTGCTATATTGTTGATTCTACAAAACCACTTACAGTGGATGATGAAACTATCTTTAAACAATTAAGTAAAGTTAAATGTCCGGTATTTCTTGTTATAAATAAATCCGATTTATCAAATAAAGATACGATTGAAATACTAAAACAGGAAATTGAATCAAAAGGTACGTTTTTCAAGTCTTTTGTTGTATCCGCTGGAACGGGGGAAGGAATGGCTATATTTAAACAAGAATTATTGAATGTATTACCTTATGGCCCTGCTTATTTTCCTTGCGATCAATTGATGAATCAAACAGAGCGGTTTGTCGCTACTGAAATCATTCGGGAACAAATATTTTTACAAACAAAACAAGAAGTTCCTTATTGTTCAGCCGTTACGATTGATGCTTTTCATGAGTTAGAGAATAAAAATTCAATTGAAGCAACTATTATTGTAGAAAAAGATTCTCAAAAGAAGATAATAATTGGTAAGAATGGAACTATGATTAAAGAGATTGGTACCAAGGCCCGATTAAATATGGAATCATTCTTTAAAAAGAAGGTTTATCTATCCCTATATGTAAAAACGGACGCTACATGGAGAGAATCGAAATCAAAGTTAAAATCGCTTGGATATGACACAAAACCTTATTTATCTTAATTTGATAAATTTCTTTCATTTTTTATAGGAGTGAGTATGGGTGAAATAATTTCAACTGAGGGAGTAATCCTTAGAATATATGATTATAAAGATGCGGGAATTAAAACGCGCATTCTAACTCCTAATGGTTATGAATATGTCATCATTCGCGGAGCAAAGAAGTTAAGTAGTAAAACACGCTGTTTGAATGGTGAATTAATTCAACTTAGTTATAATCGGACGAATAAGATTACCTATACGATGACAGGTTTTTCTATTATTGATAATTTTACTTCGATTAAAGAAGACAAAGATAAGTATTATGTAGCATTAATGATACTAGAAAAATTGATTATTCTTGAAAGAGCAATATCGGATTATACTTCATTATACACAGTTGTATTAAAAACTTTAAATTTATTAACAACAACATTGTATCCAGAGAGTCTTTTATTTGTGTTTGAAACAAAATTAACTTATCTATTAGGGATTGCTCCTATGTTTAAAACCTGTTGTATTTGTGGAAAAGAAGTAGATAATTCATTTTTCCAAGTTTCTAGTGGGGGTGTTATATGTGATTGTTGCAAGAATGGCGAAGTAGTTTCATTAAATGCATCGGATACCAAGTTATTGTTTTATTGTTATTATATTAAATTTGAAAAAATAACAGATGATTTTTTAGCTTTAATTACAAAGAGTATTAATCCTTTACGTAAATCAATTAATGAGTATTATGAACAATATATGGATTTTTATAGTCGAGTGGATGAAGTTTATAAAAAGATTTGAAAGGTAAATAATTGTTGTTACTCTCCATCTGTAAATCCTTCATTCAATTATAATTATACGATGTAAAGAAACAATTATGGGATAAGTCCTTTTATGGTTTCACGTAACATATAAAGAGTTAAACTAAGAAGATTATAAATTATTTATTTTTTTTGAAATGTATCTAATTAAGCCAATATTCATTACTTTTTATGAATATTGGCTTTTCTTATTCATTCCTATCATAACTGTATATTGTCTTGGGGAATTGGTTTGTTATATTTCTTTTTATTTTGTATTATTTAACCGATTTTATTACATTTATGATAAAATAGACTCATTAGGAGGTTTTTATGTCAAAAATATACGCAACAATTTATTTATCAGATTTAAACGAGATTCATTTAGAATTATATAAGGAGGTAGCACCACTGACGGTTTTAAATTTTTGTAAATTAGCCAAGAGTGGATATTATAATCATACCATATTTCATCGTGTGATTAAAAACTTTATGATTCAAACAGGTGGATATTTATTAGATGGGGATACCTTAAAATGTTTGAAAGATACGCCATCAATTAAGGGAGAGTTCTTACAAAATGGATGGGATAAAAATACATTATCTCATGATATTGGGGTTATTTCGATGGCAAGAACAAGTGATATGAATAGTGCTACGGGACAATTCTTTTTGTGTAGTGCAAAAGATACTTTCTTAGATTCTGCGTATGCAGGATTTGGAAAGACGATTGATGAAAAAAGTAATGAAGTTATTTTAAACATTTCTAAGATGCGAACGATAAATATCGGTGGGGGCTTTACTGATTTCTTAGAAGAGGCATTAGAGATATTAAAAATTGAAATTGAGGAGAAAAATGATTAATGGAAACTTCCATGCTTGCTTCATTTAATCAAGACTTTGAACAACTTTTAAAAGTTCCTTCTTACAAAAAGTTTCAATCCAAGTTAATTGTTTCAAGTACACCTATATTAGGTATTAAAGTTCCAGTTTTAAAATCATTTGTGAAAAACTATATTAATCAATATGGGAAAGATGTTTTATGTTTAATTTCTTTATTGCCTGTGCACGAATCACTTGAGAAGGATTTGGTTAAGGGTTTATTAATTACGTACTCTTACAAAATTTGTAAGCTTGATTTAGCATATACATTGAATTTTTTAGATGGTTATGTTTCATCTATTGATAATTGGGAAGTGTGTGATGTTATTGCTTCAAGTTTTATGTGTCCAAAGAAGTATAAAGAAGAAATGAAAAAGCATTGTAGAAATTATGTGTTAAATAGTGATATAGAGTTTGTTGTACGTTTCTATTTAATTCTACTGATTCATTTATATAGAACAAGTGATGATTTAGTCTTTTTCTTTGATTTACTAAGTAAGATTCATAACTCTTCATATTATGTTCAAATGGGGATGGCATGGGTGATTCAAATTCTTTCGACGATTTCATTTGAACAAACATATAACTTTATAAAGAATTCGAACATAGAATATAATGTGAAAAAAATGGCAATTCGAAAAATTTGTGATTCTTTTCAAATTACCGATGATAATAAGGCTAAAATTAAGGAGATGATTTAGTTGGTTGATTTTGATTTTTATTCTCCCACCAAGATTTATTTTGGAAAAGGTAGAGAAAAAGAAGTTGGGGAGATTTTAAAGGCGAGAAATGTTCAAAAAGTATTATTTCATTACGGACAATCCTCGATTAAAAAAAATGGTTTATATGATGTAATTATTAAATCTCTACAAGATGCAAAGGTATCCTTTGTGGAATTAGGTGGGGTAGAACCCAATCCGAAGGTTGAACTTGTTCGCAAGGGAATTGAGATCGCTAAAAATGAAAAAATAGATTACATTCTTGCTTGTGGAGGTGGGAGTGTTATTGATTCAGCAAAAGCAATTGCTTGTGGATTTTACATTGATGAGGATTGTTGGAAACTATCGACACATGAAGTCATTCCTCATAAGGCACTACCTGTTGGTGTTATTACAACTCATAGTGCAAGTGGGTCAGAAATGAGTAATTCTTGTGTCATTTCCAATCTTTCTGAACATGAAAAAAGAGGATTTAATACCGATATTATAAGACCTCAGTTTTGTATCATGGACCCAACTCTCACGTACTCGCTATCAAGTTTTCAAACCGCATGTGGTGTGGTTGATATACTTATGCATACGATGGAGCGTTACTTTACGGATACTACGGATGCGGGGTTTAGTGATGCGATGGCACTTGCTTTGATAAAATGTGTAATGGATGCATCGAAAGTGTTGAAAACAAATCCTATGGACTATCAAGCTCGTAGTACTTTAATGCTTGCATCGAGTTTTTCTCATAATGGTTTAACAGGCCTTGGAGAAAAGATGTATTTTACCGTTCATAAAATTGAACATTTATTATCGGGTGAAAAAGATTCAATTACGCATGCGGCGGGGTTATCGGTGATATTTCCGGCTTGGGCAAGATTTGTTATCCGCCATCACGCATATCCTGTGAATAAGGATAAATTTCGTATTTTTGCTAAGGAAATATTCAAAATAGATAACAGTGAAAAAGGAATTAATCAATTGGTTGAATTCTTTAAAGACTTAAATATGCCGTTAACATTAAAAGAGATAGGAATCTATCCCAAAGATTTTAATAAAATAATAAATATTGCAACGAGAGACTTTACTCATAATATCCCAGGATTAATTCCTATTAATCGTTTGGCTTTGATGGAAATTCTTGAGTTAGCAAAATAAAGAGGTGTAATATGAAAGATAAAGTAAAAAAAGAAAAAAGAGAAAAAAGTACATTTTTTAGTGATTTTAAAAAGTTTATTTCGAAAGGCAATATTCTTGATCTTGCTATTGGTATGATTATTGGTTCAGCTTTTACCACAATTGTTAATTCATTTGTTAAAGGAATTGTAATGCCTTTATTAAACTTATTAAATCCAAAAGGAGTTGGAGATATATTTGTTGGAGTTGGATCTAAAGTTCAAGTTCCTGGAGATGTTGCTTCAATTATTGCCTCGGATGGTCAAACGTATTTGACAGGGGAATGGTATTTCAAACAATATTTAAATGTCAGTACATTTATTAATGCTGTCCTAAACTTTTTAATTATTTCTTTAGTTCTTTTTACTGTTGCAAGGATTATTCGAAAAGTATCTTCAAAAGCTGAAGAACATAAAATGGAAATATACAACAAACTTCATCAAGAAGAACTTCAAGCAGCAAAAGAAAAAGCAGATAAGGAAGCTTTGCTTGCGAAAGAAAAAGCGGATAAAGAGGCTTTAGAGGCTCTTCAAAAGGTTCAAAAAGAAGAAGCATATAAAGAAGATCAAATGAAATTATTATCTGAAATTAGGGATTTGTTAAAAAACAATCAAACAAATTGATTCTCTTAATTTAAATAGGTAAATATATGTTCTTTTTCTGTAAAATTTGATATAATACTAATAAGAATATTGAGATTTTTAATTCTCAAAAATGTAAAGGTGGATAATTTATGGAAAATAAAAGCAATATGGTTTTTGAAAAAGCAAAATGTTGCCCAAAGTGTAAAACGGAAGCACCAATTAATCAAACGGTTTGTGAAAAATGTGGGTATCAATTTATCATTCCGGAAGCTCCCTATGTACGTAAATCTAGAAAAGATGTAAATATCCAAACAGGGGATAAAGCAAATGCGTTCTTATGGACTTTTATTGGCTTTATTTGCCCGATTTTAGGTATTATATTTTATTTTATGTGGAGAAAAGAATTTAAGAATCGTGCAAACTATTGTTTATCGGGTGCGAAAACAATGTTAATATTTTGTGCTGTATTTTTAGTTCTATTCATAATCGTTCTAATCTATAAAGCAAATGGGAAGGTAGTCTAAAAATATTATAAGCAAAAATATGATTTTTTGTGTAAAAAGGTGTATAATACAATAGATTTATATCTAGGACTAGGAGGAATGATTATGCGTACTAGTATTATATTAAAGTGTTCTGTATGTGGTGAAGAAAATTATTTATCTGAAAAGAATAAACGGAATACTCCTGATCGTATTGAGGAGAAGAAGTATTGCCCTCGTTGCAGAAAAGTAACAATTCACAAAGAAAAGAACAAGAAGTAAATCAAAATAAAAAGTCGTTTGAAATATCAAACGGCTTTTTTATTTGTTATTTTTTGCATTCTTTTTCCATTCTTCAATTTGCTTGTAGCGTTCATATAGACTTATTTCCGATTTTGAAGTTGGTTTGGGTTCGTAATATTTACAATCTTTGATGGCGTCGGGTAAGTACTGTTGGTTTACCCAGCTATTGGGATAATCATGAGGGTATAAATAAGCTTTTTGAGATGGATCAAATGAATAAGTATTTTTTAAATGTTTTGGTAGATTTCCACTTTTTCCATTATCAATATCATTGAGTGCTTTATCAATTGCTAGATAAGCACTATTGGATTTGGGAGATAAAGCCATTTCAATTACAATTACTGATAACGGGAGTCTAGCCTCAGGTAAACCGATCTCTCTTGCGGCTGTAGAAGCACTTACTACTCTAGGACCTATGCCTGGGTTGGCTAAGCCGATATCTTCATAAGCAATTGCTAAAAGTCTTCGACAAATGCTGTCTAAATCTTCCGCTTTTATAAGTTTTGCGAGATAATGGATGGAAGCATCTACATCGGAGCCTCGTATGGACTTTTGTAAGCCACTTAAGGTATCGAAGTAATTATCACCGGAACTATCCATATTTACACCTGCTTTTTGAACAGCATTTTGTGCATCCTCTAAGGTGATTTCATTATGGGTAGATGTTAAAACGAGAGTTTCAAAGTTATTGATTAAAGTTCTTATTTCTCCATTTGCGGTTTGAATAATATATTTTATTACAGACTCTGGAATTGTTTTATCCGTTGCTATAATCGATTGAGCTCTTTTTAATACTTTTTCTAAATCTTCATTTGTTAAATCATTGATGCGATAGATATGACATCTAGAACGAATGGCGGGATTTACAGAATGATAAGGGTTTACGGTTGTTAAACCGATCAGTATAATATCCCCTGTTTCTACATAGGGTAATAAAAAGTCTTGAATATCTTTTTTCATTCGATGAATTTCATCGATGATAACAAGAGAGTCTTTTTCAAATCTTGATTCATAGATAATTTGTTTTAAAGCTTCTTTATTGTCCGTAGAAGCATTAAACTTATGGTATTTTAATTTCGATTGTTTACAAAATGCTTCCGCAATCGTGGTTTTCCCATTCCCTGGATTGCCATATAATATAAAAGAAAAAAGCTGGTTCGTTTTAAGCATTTTTGTTAAAATGCCTTCTTCCCCAACTAAATGATCTTGACCGACAATGTCATCAAATGTTTGGGGACGCATTGAATAAGCAAGAGGCTTCATAGGAAATAATCCTTTCTTTAATTATTATTTATTACTATTAAATGGTGCCCTAACACAGAATCGAACTGTGATTTGCGCATTACCATTGCGCTGTCCTGCCATTGAACGAATAGGGCCTTTCTTATATTCTACTTGAATTAAGTGCTTTTTTCAAGTGATATGCTAAAACGCCTCCTCATATTTCTTTTGTAATAACTTGTAATATCTACTATTTATTCAAGTTTCAGGCAATAATTTGTAAATGTTCAGTTATATTTTACATTATTATAAAAAAATGTGGTATAATTATTATAGAAAAGATGAGGTAAAATATGAGTAAATTATTAATTGTAGATGATGAAGATCATATTCGCGAATTAGTAAAGAAGTATGCTACTTTTGAGGGATATGATGCGGATGAAGCAAGTGATGGGAAGATTGCGATTGAAATGGCTAAGAACAATCCGTATGATTTAATTATCATGGATATTATGATGCCAGAAATTGATGGCTATACAGCTTCAAAAGAAATTCGCAAGTTTTCAAGTGTTCCAATTATTATGTTATCCGCACGTAGTGAGGAATATGATAAGTTGTATGGTTTTGATTTAGGGATTGATGACTATGTTACAAAACCTTTTTCTCCTAAGGAACTTATTAAACGAGTAAGTGCGGTATTAAAAAGAACTGTTGCACCTGTTGAAGCAGAAGAACCAAAGAAAGTTGATGAAACTTGGGAATTTGAGAATCTAATCATTGATATTTCCGCTCATATTATTTATATTGATGGTGTAAGAATTGATGCTACACCGAAGGAATATGAATTACTTTTGTTCTTATGTAAGAATTGTAATATTGCGGTTACGAGAGAGCAATTATTGGAAAAAGTATGGGGCTATGATTATTATGGGGATGATCGAACTCTTGATACGCATATGAAAAGTTTACGTAAGAAAATAGGAAAGTATTCTGATAACATTATTACCATCAGGAAAGTGGGTTATCGCTTTGAAACGAAATCAGATTAGTTTAAAATGGAAACTTTTTATTTACATTTTATTATTTGCTTTTACAATTGTAGCTATTTTTTGTTTCTTCCAAATTGGACTGCTAGAAAAAGTATATAGAGCAACGAAAATAAAGAATATGAATAAAATGGTAGATGAAGTATCGACAATTACGGAATCTACAGAGATTACAGATATTGTAACTCCTGGAAGTGATTTTCAAACAACAATTACACAAGATATTTCAGATAGTGAATCTTCCTATTTTTTATTAAAAGTTGTAAAAGATAGTTTAAATAATAATTATTGTCAGGTTGTTGTAGGAATTGGTGGTGTAAATAATCGTTTGATTACGAACCCAGTGCTAATGTATGAAGTGTGGCAAAAAGCCGCTTTATATCAAAGTACGAATGAACGGTTCTATGTATTAGAGTCCAATAATATTGATTCTAAGTTTAATCTTATGATTGTTAAAGATGCATCCAGTGAAAAAGATGCTTCACTTATTTGTTGCAAGTTTATTACACTTGATGAACAAATGTATTTGGTTGTATTAGATGGACGTTTGACCCCCGTACAGCCCGCTGTAGACACTTTAAAGACACAGTTATATTATATTTCCTTATTAGTTGTAGTTATGACTGTGTTAATTGCAATTCTATTATCAAGGATTTTGAGTAAGCCTCTACAAAAAATGACTGCTTCCGCAAGGCTTTTAGCAAAGGGCGATTATGGAGTAAAATTCGAAGGAAGTGGCTATTTAGAGATTAATGAATTGAATAATACCTTAAATTATGCGGTATGCGAATTAAAAAAAACAGAGACATTAGAACACGAATTGATTGCGAATATTTCTCATGATTTAAAGACTCCTTTAACGATGATTACAGGATATGCTGAAATGATGAAAGATATGCCGGATGAGGTTACAAGTGATAATTTACAAATAATTATTGATGAAGTGAATCGGTTAAATACTTTAGTAAATGATTTATTAAGTTTATCAAAACTCGCCGCTCGTACAGAGCAACTTCATAAAGAAGTATATAACATTACAGATTGTATTAAAGGTATTGTGGATAGAGAAAATACATTGTATGAAACAAATGGTTTTACCATTACCTTTGATGGAACAACACCTTGTTTTGTGTATGCGGATATCGATAAAATCAATCAAGTATTGTATAACTTTATTACGAATGCAATTAATTATAGTAAAGATTGCAAAAAGGTAGAAATCCATGAAATTATACAAGCCGATGTTGTTCGAATCGAAGTTCAAGATTATGGTATTGGTATTAGTAAGGACCAATTAGATATTATTTGGAATCGCTATTACCGCGTGGATAAAGGACATTCAAGGGTTGTTCAAGGTTCAGGTATCGGCCTGGCAATTTGTAAGAGTATTCTTGAATATCATAATTTCAAGTATGGAGTTATATCTACAGAGAATTGTGGAAGTACTTTCTATTTTGAAATGCCTATTTGTAAAACTGATGAAAAAGATAAAAGTATAGAAAATGAATAATTTGTTTAAAAGGATGGAGTATTTATGAAAAAAAGATGGATTAATTTAATGATTATTGTGGTATTTGCTTTAACGCTTGTTAGTTGTACGTCACTTAGAGGAATATTATCTGGGGGTTCAACGAATAATATTACAAATAATGTAACAAATAACATTACTGAAAATACGGTAAAGTATGATGAATTAAGTGTTGGTGATTTGCAAGATGCGATTACAACGGTTGTTGACAAAGTTGAAAGAGCGGTTGTCGGTGTTACTTTAAAACAAGTTACCGTAATTAATTCTATTACGAATACTACGAGTGAGGATGATTATTCTTATGGTAGTGCAGTTGTTTTCAAACAAAATAAATTGACGAATACGGATGGGGGAATCTCAAATTATGAGTATTACGCCATTACGAATGCACATGTAGTAACTGGAACCGAAAAAACTGGAGTAACGTATAAAACCTATGTTTATTTGGGTTATGATGATATTGAAGTAGAAACAGAAGTGGTTGGAAAAGATGTAAAAGCCGATGTTGCTTGTATTCGTTTTAAAACCTATGTTGATATTCAACCGGTTGTGATTGCGGATAGCGATAAAGTAGAAAAGGGCAGTTTTGCCATTGCGATTGGAAATCCGGAAGGATTTGATTATTATGGCTCTAGCACTTTAGGTATTGTAAGTGGTACCGAACGTTATTTAAAATCGGATACCGACGGGGATAACGTGAATGATTTTGTTGGTGTTTATATTCAACATGATGCTTCGATTAACCCTGGAAATTCAGGTGGTGGCTTATTTAATCTTAACGGAGAGTTAATTGGTATCAATACGATTAAGATTGTTGTTTCGAATGTAGATAATATGGGTTTTGCCATTCCTTCGAATGTTGCATACAAGTTATGTACTGAATATTTCATGAAAGATATAGAGATTGTTCGTCCTCGCTTAGGTGTCGTAGGAATTGAAGTTCGAGCTTTAACAAATAAAGTGATTGCTTTTAATAATTTACAAGAAATACCTAACATTTATGAAGGAGAAAAACCTTATGGTATTTATGTACGTAGTATTGTAGAGAAGGGTAGTTTATCAAGTAGCGGGATAAAAGCAGATGATATTCTTTTAACTTTTGATGGTATTAAGCTTACCTCCAATGATATGATTGGGGCCTTACTTCAAGAGTTAACTAAGTATACGGTAGGTATGTCTGTGGAGATTACTTACTATTCTCGTCAAACATCGTCTATAAAGACGGCAACGATTACGCTTGCCTCGTTATAGAATATACTCCCTCTCTTTTTGTCCCTAGGTTTTCTAGGGACTTTTTTTTGCAAACCTATGAAATTTATGATATACTTATTTAGTTAGAATATTTTGTGGGGGATGAAATGATTAATAAAAGATATCAATATGTGAAGTTTTTAGATATATGTGATGGCGATACCGCATATTTTATCATTGATGGGGATAAAGTAAAGGTTCGGTTTTTAGTAATAGATACACCTGAATTATATCCAAGTGAGAAACCTTATGCAAAAGAAGCGATGGAGTTTACTAAGAACCATTTAGAGAATGCAAAAAAGATTAAACTCGTTTATGATTCTGCATCTTTATATGATGATACAAAAGAAAAAAGACTTCTCGCGTGGGTATTTGTTGATAACCACTTATTGAATGCTTTATTAGTCGAAGCGGGCCTTGCCTGGATTCGTTATATTATTTCACCGAAATTGAAATATTTAAATCGATTATATATTTCAGAAATGATTGCAATTAAAAGAAATAAAAAATTATATAAAAGGAATTAATATTATGTTACTAGAAGTAAAAGATTTATGCTTGACATTTGATAAAAAGACAATCTTTAATCATTCCTCTTTTCGAGTTTTAGAAGGAGATCGTATTGGTCTTGTTGGTGATAATGGGGTGGGGAAAACCACTTTAATACAAGTCTTATGTTCAAAGATAATCCCAGATAAGGGTTCAATTGAATTTAATAAGTCGATTAAAGTTGGATATTTAGATCAATTTATGATGATTAATCAAACTTTATCGATTGAAGACTATTTAAAAGAAGCTTTTAAAGATTTATTTGATCGAAATCAAGAAATGAACTGTTTGCTTGATGAAATGACTTCTTCGAAAGATAATAATTTGATAAATCGTAATTTAAATAAAACAACAATAATAAGAGAATACTTAGAGAACCATGATTTTTATCAAATTAATTCAACCATTGCGAAAGTAACAAGTGGATTAGGAATCAATAATTATGGTTTAGATACACTTTTAAAGAAACTATCCGGTGGACAAAAGATGAAGGTAATTCTAGCAAAGTTGTTGTTAGAACAACCGGACTTATTAATCTTAGATGAACCAACAAACTTTTTAGATAGTATTCATGTGGATTGGCTTGTAAAGTACTTAAAAGAATATAAAGGAAATTTTTTGATTGTTTCTCATAGTCCTGACTTTTTAAATGATGTAGTGAATACTATTTTTGAATTAGAACAAGGCTTAATCACTCGTTATAAAGGAAATTATGCTACGTATTTAGAAAAAAAGGCTTTGATGATGGAAAACTATTCAACAAAGGTTGAAAAGCAACAAAAGGAAATTAAAAAACTTGAAACATACATTCAAAAAAATAAAGTGAAAACTTCAACCGCAAAACAAGCAAAGTCGAGAGAGAAGAAACTCGATTCGATTACCCGTTTACAACCTTTATCGACTATGCACGTGGAAGTGAATCTTCATTTCAATTATTCCCCAATTGCTTCACATAAAATACTTGAAGTAAAAGATTTAGAGATTGGTTATACATCCAGTCTTCTCCCACCAATATCTTTTCAAATATCGAGTGGAACAAGACTTGCCATTACAGGATTTAATGGAATTGGTAAAACTACCTTATTAAAAACCCTCTTAGGTATTTTGTCCCCCATAAAAGGAACGTATCGTTTTGTTGAAAATGCAAAAATAGCCTATTTTGAACAAGAACATCATTTTGATGATTTAGAAAGAACGCCACTTGAGGAGATTCATGAAATATATCCTTTAATGGAATCAAAAGAAATAAGAAGTAATTTAGCTCGTTGTGGTCTTCGTAGTGAGCTTGCTTTGCAACCGATTAAAACTTTATCGGGTGGAGAACAATCGAAACTTAAATTATGTAAAATTATGATGACCAAAGCAAATATTCTTATTCTAGATGAACCTACCAACCATTTAGATAGTCTTGCTGTAGCGGGACTCCTTAGTGCTTTAATGAAGTATCAAGGCACGATTTTGTTTGTATCGCATGAGAGAAGTTTTATCGATGAATTAAAGACAAGAGAATATAGTATTGAGGATTTGTTGTTATCGTAGTTTTCACTATATGGTAAATTAAACATTTAGTGTTATAGAACCAAGAATATGGATGAGGATAGAGATATTTACTGAAATACTTAAATAATAAATTTTAGCACGATATTAGATTAATTAATAAATATTCTAGACAGAACAAAAAAGAATAAACCTAAGAAAAAAATAGGTTTTACTTATATAAATTATTAAAAAGTGCTTTTTAAGCACTTTTAATTTGTTGTTAAAGTGTAAAACACCTGAAATAGTTTTTAAATAATTAGATGCCTTTTTGCTTTAAGTAGGTATAATTTATGAAAACGTTTATGA
>CAYYTE010000010.1:0-29810 GCA_964474685.1 uncultured Staphylococcaceae bacterium
CTCTCCCTTCAATTATTTTGAAACATTACAACATCATGACGAATTACCTCATTTAGTTATCTTTGATGTTAAGCATCTAAAGAATAGTAAAATGATGAAATTCATAGATTATGATGAGTCTAAAATGAAAAGTTGTGAATTATAACAAAAATACCTCACTCTTGAGCTATAAACTCTTGGATGAGGTTTTCTTTTGTTCTGATTTAATTTTATCCCTTACGGGTTTGCACTAATTCTACTAAGCATTTTATTTTATAAACATTGCATCCCCAAAGGAAAAGAAACGATATTTTTCTTTAACAGCTTCCTTATATGCATTTAATATATGTTCTCTACCCGCAAGTGCCGACACTAACATAATTAAAGTTGATTTAGGTAAGTGAAAGTTCGTAATTAAAGCATCCACTGCTTGAAACTTATAACCGGGATAAATAAATATACCCGTTTCCTCACTCACTTCAATAAATTTATGATACTTTGAATAAATACTCTCGAGAGTTCTAGTAGAGGTGGTTCCCACCGCAATAATCCTTTTCCCATTTGCTTTCGCAATATTTAATCGTTCTGCTGTTTCCTTTGTCATATGATATGCTTCTTTATGCATATGATGCGCTTCTACATCATCTACAGATACCGGTCGAAAGGTTCCGATTCCAACATGTAAAGTAACATATTCAATTTCCACTTCTTTATCTTTTAATTCTTGCAACAGTTCCTTTGTGAAATGAAGCCCCGCAGTCGGTGCCGCAGCACTCCCATACTCTTTGGCATATACAGTTTGATAACGAGATCCATCTTGTAACTCCTCATGAATATAAGGAGGAAGGGGCATCGAACCAATTCGGTCTAAAATCTCTAAAAATAAACCATTATAACTCATTTGAAAATGGCGTTCTCCATCTTCTTCTTCACTTATACAAGTTGCAATCAACTCATCATTGTGAAAGTGAATCTTTGTACCAACGTGTACCCGTCGAGCAGGACGAACAAGTGTATCCCAACAATCTTTTGTTTCTTCATGAAGAAGCAACAATTCTACATGAGCGTCCGTTTCTTCTTTAATTCCATAGATTCTTGAAGGAAGCACTTTTGTGTCATTTAATACTAGTACATCCCCCGCATTAAGCATATTTAATATATCATAAAAATGTTTATGACTGATCCCCCCCGTTTCCTTATCAAGTACTAACAGTCTTGATTCACTTCTATTCTCAATTGGTGTTTGTGCAATTAATTCTTTTGGTAAATCGTAATCAAAATCTTCTACTTTCATTTTAAAGTATTCCTCTTTCCTTATATCCAAGATGTACAAATGCTTTATTTGTCGCTACTCTTCCTCTTGGAGTTCTTATTATATAGCCTTCTTGCAATAAAAATGGTTCATTTACATCTTCTAAAGTTACAACCTCTTCCGAAATCGAAGCAGCAATTGCCTCAACCCCAGCAGGTCCTCCATGAAAGAGTTCAATTAAACCTTTTAAATATTTTCTATCTGCTAAATCTAGGCCACCACAATCGATATCCAGTTTATTTAAAGCATAATTTGTAATCTTTAAATCTATCGACTTTATCCCTTCATATTGAGCAAAGTCTCGAATTCTTCGAAACAATCGATTGGCAATACGTGGTGTTCCTCTACTTCTTTTTGCGAGTTCTTCAACCGCTTTACCTTGAATATCATATTTTAATATCCTCGAGGTTCTTAATATAATCTCTCCTATCTCCTTATTATTGTAATATTGCAATTGGTGAACAATACCAAATCGATCTCGTAATGGTGCTGTTAAATCCCCAAAACGAGTTGTTGCTCCAACTAAAGTAAAAGGAGGTAAATCTAGACGTAAAGTAGATGCTTGTCCATCACGCCCCATAACAATATCTATTGAATAATCTTCCATTGCTGAATAAAGAATTTCTTCCAAAACTTTTGGCAAACGATGGATTTCATCAATAAATAAAATATCTCCCGGATCCAATGTGGAAAGAATTGAAGCAAGGTCCCCGGGTCGAGAGAGTGCCGGTCCTGTTGTTACTTTAATATTCGTTGCCATCTCATGAGCAATGATATGAGCGAGGGTTGTTTTACCAAGTCCCGGAGCACCAAAAAGCAATACATGGTCTAAACTTTCATGACGGGCGGTTGCGGAAGATATGAAAACTTTTAACATTTCCTTTAATTCATCTTGTCCAATATATTCATCAAGCAATTGAGGTCGCAAATATTCATCGGATTGGTCCGTAAAAAGTTCTTGAGTACTCAAAATGTCGTTATCCGCATCATTCTTAGAATTCATTATGAAACCTTCTTTCTTTGAATTTTTATTTAAATTATGATATAATAATTTTATACTATTAAAAATACGGAGGGTATTTATGTTTAATTACATTAAAGGGATAACTACAGAAACATTTAAAGACCGCATCACTTTAGAAAATCACGATATCGGTTATGACATTCGGGTAGCAAATCCATCGAGTTTTATAATTGGGGAAATTGTAACTGTCTATATTCACTTTCATATGAGAGAAGATTCCGTCGAATTATTTGGTTTTCATTCTAGAGAAGAACAAACGCTTTTTGAAAATTTGATAACAGTCAAAGGATTAGGTCCAAAAGGAGCGTTATCAATTCTGGAAGGGGCAAAGGAAGATGAAATAACAGCCAAAATTGAAGAGCAAGATGCAAAGTTTTTCTCTCATTTCCCAGGGATTGGGCCTAAACTATCACAACAAATCATTCTTGATTTAAAAGGAAAACTAAACTTCTTAAAGATTACAACAAATAAAGAAGACTCTTTAAAATTAAGACAAATCCAAGATGGATTAAAATCTTTAGGATATTCAAAACAAGAAATACTTTCTGTTACAAATGAAATAGACCTAACAAATAGTGATACCAAAGACCTAATGCGTACTTGTTTAAAGTGTCTATCGAAACAATAACGAAAAAATTAACTATTTAAGTATAACATATTTCTAGTAATTAATCTACTAAAAGACCAAGTCAATCACCATTATTCAAAATTTAGCAATTATACCGAAATCATGCATAAAAATAGAGGATTCATTAACTGGATCCTCTATTTTTTTAAAATCTAAATCCACCCTTATTTTTTCCTTTTCCCTTTTTTGGCCTATTTTGAGGAATGTTCATAGGTGCAGTACCTTTGGATATCTTGTCTGCTTGTTCTTCATCCATACCAGCTAGTTGTGTCATTTGTTGCTTCATAGTCTCAAAACGCTTCGTTAATCCATTCACTTCCGGATAGCTACGTCCTGAACCATTTGCAATTCTCATTTTTCTAGAATAACTCTTACTAACTAAATCCGGATGTTTTCGCTCATCCAAAGTCATCGATTGAATCATTGCTTCTATATATACAAATTGTTTTTCATCAATATCCACATTTTTTAATTTAGAGCCAAGTCCTGGAATTAATCCTAACAAACCTTTAATACTCCCCATTTTTTTAATCATTCTTAACTGCTTTAAGAAATCGTCATACCCAAATACGCCTTTTTGAAGTTTCTCCGCAAGTTTCATTGCATCCGTTTCATCAATATTCGCAGTAGCTTTTTCAATTAAAGTTACCACATCACCCATTCCTAAAATACGTTTTGCCATACGGTCGGGATGGAAGACCTCTAATGCGTCCATTTTTTCGCCAACACCAATAAACTTAATAGGAATTTGGGTCATATAACGAATCGATAAAGCCGCACCACCACGAGTGTCACTATCGAGTTTCGTTAGGATACAACCGGTAACACCTAGTTTTTCATGAAATGCCAACGTTACATTTACCGCATCTTGACCAGTCATCGCATCAATTGCAAGCATAATCTCATTCGGATGACTAATCGCTTTGATATCCACAAGTTCTTGCATCAAATCCTCATCGATTTGAAGCCGTCCAGCTGTATCAATAATTACCAAGTTACAATTCATTTTCTTAGCATAATCAAGTCCCTCTTTTACGATGTCCTGAGGACGCTCTTTCGTACCACGTTCAAATACTTCTACTCCGAGTCCTTTTCCTAATTGTACTAATTGATTCACTGCTGCAGGTCGATATACGTCCGCCGCAATCAGTAATGGCCGAACATTATAGGTCTTTTTTAAATATAGAGCGAGCTTTCCCGCTTGAGTCGTTTTACCACTACCTTGCAAACCACATAGTAAAATTACTGTAGTTCCATTAGGATTCATAGCAACCGGAGTTGCTTCTTCTCCCATTAATTTCAATAATTCTTCATGAACAATCTTAATAACTTGATCACCCGGAGTTAAAGATTTCATAACCCTTTCACCCAAAGCTTTTTCTTTTATGTCCAAGATGAATTGTTTTACTATTTTATAATTAACATCCGCTTCTAGTAAAGCAATTCGAATCTCTCTCATTACTTCATCAATATCATTCTCATTTAATTTCCCCCGACCCGTTAAGCGTCGTAAGGACATTTGTATTTTTTCAGATAAACTTTCTAAAGGCATATTTTACTCCCTTTCTTTTAACTTGGAAAGGATAACTTTCCCAACATCATCGACATGGTCATTTAATTCATCAAGTAATAAATGAGTTTTTATACTATTTTCATATAAACAAAGTTTCAATTCATAATCTTCTAATATTTTTAATACTTTTTTTAATGTATCCCATACAGCATTCCTTGAAACAAGTTCCGAATCCGCAATTTCTCCTAAACTAAAATCAAACAAATAATAACTCTCAAATATTTTTTTTTGATGTTCAGTTAATAAATTCTTATAATAGCCATATAAAGAAATCATTCTTGTTTTTTCTAACATCGAATCATTCATAGTTTATTCTCCATCATCAATAAACAAACTACCAATATAATTTTCTAAATCAAAATACTCCAAATCATCCACTTTCTCACCAAACCCAACCATTTTAATAGGTAATTTATATTTATCACGAATAGCAAGGACAATTCCACCTTTACTTGTACCATCTAATTTCGTTAATATCACGCCAGTAATCGGTGTTACTTGTAAAAAAGCTTCCGCTTGGGATAATCCATTTTGTCCGGTTGTTGCGTCAATTACAAGTAAAGTTTCTTGAGGAGCCCCAGGAATCACACGAGTAATTACTTTATTCATTTTTTCAAGTTCTTTCATGAGGTTAGTTTTATTTTGTAACCGTCCTGCAGTATCCACTAAAACAACATCATACTTTTCTTTTAATGCAATATCTAAAGCATCATATATAACACTCGATGGGTCCGTCGCCCCTTTTTTACTAATAACAGTTACATTTAATCGCTTGCCCCATTCAATTAATTGATCTACTGCACCCGCACGAAAAGTATCTCCCGCAACCATCATTACTTTCTTCTTTTGAGCAAGTAGTTTATATGCTACTTTCGCAATAGTAGTGGTCTTCCCCACACCATTCACACCAACAAACAAGAATACACTCACTCCGCCCTTATTAAATGAAAAGTTATTATCTACCATTTCATTTTGTAAATATAGTTCAAACATCTTATCCACAATGATTGGTTGTAATTCAGAAGCTGATTTACAAGACTTTACTCTTTCATCTTCTTTTAATTCATCAATGAAATTCAAAGTAGTTTCAACCCCAATATCTGCCATAATAAAAGCATCCGTTAAATCATCAAATAAATCTTCTGTTACACTTGAATAGCCAGTCAATACTTGTTTTAATTTACCAAGTAAACCCGTTCTTGTTTTTTTCATTCCTAATTGATATTTCTTCGATTGTGCATCGTTTTTTTTCTTTTTAAACATTTCAAAAAAGCCCATATGAATACTCCTAATTTAATAAATAACATAATAATATTTTATAATATTATTATTATACACCATTCCCAACAATTTTAAAAGCAAACAACAAATAAAATGTCAGATGGGGGGAACCATCTGACAGGAAGGGTTGTGTGTTGTGGGGCAACACACAATGTAGGGGATATGTGTAACTTCATCAGTTACAAGAATATTATAACACATTGATTTTTCAAAAGCAAGAGAAAAAGAATAAAATTGATAGTTAAATTCTTGCTTTTTCCTTATTTTTTCCAAAAAGTACTATTTCATTTCAGTTATATTTCACATTCATTTTTAGGGGTGTAAATAAGTTATAAATCCACCTTTTCAAGTTCTTTTGCTTTCTTTAATTCTTCCCTTTGCTTTTTAAGTAATTCTTTATTAGAAGCACAATGAAGATTATTACAACGAACTCCATCCTTAGTAGAAATCATTGGACCATGGCATACTTCACACTCTTCACCTGTAGGAAGGCCTGAAAAAGTTGCACGACATTTAGGAAATCGACTACAAGCATAGAATAATGCCCCCTTCGATCTTCCGCGAGCACTGATTCTTTCTACCACGTCCCCTTCTTTACAAACAGGGCATTTAATACCTGTTAGTATAAGTTCTTTCTTTGGTGCTTTTTTAATATATTTACAATGAGGGTAACCTGAACATGCGGTAAACTCTCCAAAAGGACCTCTTCGGATAAACAACGGTAACCCACAAACAGGGCAAAACTCATCCGTAATCTTTGGATAAATCTTCACCATATTATCCCTAGCATTTTCTAGAAGAGGAACAAAGGCATCATAAAACTTTTGTAGTTCTTTATACCAAACTGCTTCTCCAACAGCAATCTTATCAAGTGTAGTTTCCATGTTTGCGGTATAAGTGACATTAATAATATCATGGAAAAATAGTTCTAATTGGTCGCTAGTTAGAATTCCTTGAGTGGTAGGGATTAATGTTCTTTTATCTAAAGTAACATACGCACGAATTTTTAGAGTCTCCATCATAATTGCATATGTAGAAGGTCTGCCAATTCCTAATTCTTCCATTTGACGAATCAAACGTGCTTCGCTATACCTGGCAGGTGGCTGCGTAAACTTTTGAACTTTATCCAAAGATTTTAGATTCATTATTTCATCAATCTCAAGATTTGGAAGTGATTTTTCATCCTCTGTTTGATCTAAGTTTGACTCTTGATATATTTTCAAGAATCCATCAAATAATGTCTTTTGACCCGTTAAATTAAATAAGTATCCCGAATTCACTATGTCAACCTTCGTATCTTCAATTAAAGCATCCGCCATAAGCGAAGAAACAGCACGACGATAAATAAGAGAATAGATTTTATATTCATCAACGGTTAAATAACTCTTAATGCTCTCTGGTGTTCTTGAGATATCCGTAGGACGAATACCTTCATGGGCATCTTGGACATTTACAACTTTCTTTGTAGATTTCTTAATTCCTTTATAATAATTTGCTCCATATTGCTCAATAATATAATTCTTTGCATTTTCTACAAATTCATCTGATAAACGAATAGAATCGGTTCTCATATAAGTTATTAAACCAACCCGTTCATCTTTTAATTGAATACCTTCATATAATTTTTGAGCAATCATCATTACACGTTTCGCATTAAAACTAAACTTAACTCCCGCATCTTGTTGTAAAGTTGAAGTGATAAATGGTGGCTTTGCAATTCGAGCACGTTTTTTAGTTCCAATATTCGAAATCTTGTATTCACCAGTATTTAAAACCTTCTCAATTGCGTCTGCTTCTTCACCCGTTTTAATTTGAATCTTTTCTTTTGGAGTGCCTACAAAATGAGCAACTAATTCAAAGGAATTATCATCTATAGTTTTTAAGAAAGTAGCATCAATTTCCCAATACTCAACTTTATTAAATGCGTCAATCTCTTTTTCACGATCACAAATGATTTTTAAAACAGCGGATTGAACACGCCCTGCTGACTTAGAACCAATCTTTTGTTGTAAAAGACTTGATAAACGGAACCCAATAATCCGATCCAAAATTCTTCTAGACTCTTGCGAACGAACCAAATTCATATCAATTTCTCGATCATTCTTTATAGCATTCGTAACAGCTGTTTTTGTAACTTCATTAAATACTATTCTAGATACTTTTTGCTTTGGTTCATCCAATACCTCAGATAAATGCCAGCTGATTGCCTCTCCTTCTCTATCGGGGTCGGTTGCAAGATAAATATGATCTGCTTTTTTAGCAATCTCTTTTAATTTCTCTACAACTTCTTTATGATCTTTTAATATAACATATTCCGGCTTGAAGTGATTTTCAATATCTACCCCAAAACCACCTTTTCCTTTTATTGATAAATCACGTATATGACCAACGCTGGCTTCTACTTGATAATCCTCCCCTAAATAATGTGATATAGTCTTACACTTGGAGGGAGACTCCACGATTAATAACTTCATAAATGAATCCTTTCCTTAAGTATACATATAATGATATGATAATACATCTTTTTTTCAATAAGTGATTTCAATTATATACCACTAAAAATGAAATGTCAAACAAAAAGAAAAAAACAATTAAATTTAATAAATTATTTGATTGTTCTTTATTCTTTTATTCTATCAATTTTATACTAAAAAAGTTCTAGTATAAAACTAGAACTCGTAAAAAACTAACGTAAGTCTTTAAAACAATAATTTACCGTTGGTCCATAGGTGCTTTCAATAAATTCTTTTACACCATTGGAACTAAGTGCCTCAAGTACAACATCAACTTTACTAGATGTTACATCTTCCGTACGTGAAACAATCACATTGGGATAAGCAACTTCAAATGATTCCCCAAGTACTTTATAAGAGGAAGCAACTTCAGCACCCCAAGCAGTCAATGCGTAATTACCAGGAATAATAGCAATACCACCTTCATTTACTTTTTGATTTAATAGTCCCGCATCAATACATTGAATCGTGATATTCTTAGATGTTGTATAAACGGGATGAAGTGGATTAAAATTCTTTGTATCAAAAGTATCAATGAATCCTAAACTAACTAACAATTGAAAAGCTCTAGATACATTGGAGGCATCATTAATGATATAAATCGTTTTATTTTCAATAGTTACCGAAGTATCTTTACAATAAAGGTTCAATGGTTCATTGTGAACATTTGCGACAGCCGTAAGTTTATACCCTTTCGATTCAATTTCCGAAGTTAAATAATTCATATGTTGAAAATAATTCATATCAATCCCACCATCATTTAAAGCCTTATTCGGTGTTACATAATCTTGATATACTTTTATATTTAATTTATAGCCTTTTGACTCCACATAAGTCTTAAAAGCCTCACAATTCAATATTTCCGAATGAGGGGATGGCGATGCACCAATCGTAATAGTTTTCTCTTTGTTTCCACAACTAGTAAAAGTAACAAGTAAAAACAAAGAACAAATAATAGCAATTAAATTTTTCATTTTGAAATTCTCCTTTTATCAATTTTTGAAGATATTAGAAGTCCAAGTTCTTGAAACACTTGAACAATGACAACAACAATAATAATGCAAATCCACATACCTAATTTATTCGTTCCATAATACCCAAGATTAAAAGCTTCCGATATTAAACCTCCCGCCGCAATATATCCAGCAAAAGAAGTATAGGAAATAATCGAAACGAAAGAAACGCAAAATCCTGAGATTAATGAAGGTTTTGCTTCTGAAATTAGTACTTTTATGATTTGAAAATTCGATGCACCTAAAGATTTTGAAGCCTCAATAATCCCAGAATTCACCTCAAACATCGATTGTTCAACCAACCTTGCTATAAAGGCAAAGGAAGAAACAACGAGTGGAACAATCATTGAATACCAATACCCTGACCAGGAACCGGTACCAAAGAAAAGATTTGTTACAGGAATCAAAATAATTATAAGTAACAAGCAAGGAATAGAACGAAAGATATTCACAATCGAACCCAATACTAGATTCAACCATCGGGAACGTTTGATTCCTCTTTTTGATGTAATATTCAAAAGAATTCCTAGAGGAAAGCCAATAAGGTAGGCAAAGATAATAGAAACACTAGACATCAAAAGTGTGTCTTTTATCGCTGTTAGTAATTGTGTCCAATTCATCTTTAGTCACCTCCTTAAACTCAATTGATTTATTCGTTAAATATGTTTTTAATTTAAGAATATCTTCTTTATAATAGGGCAGTTTAAATATTAGTTCACCATAAACTTTTGAGTCCACTGTCCAAGAATTTGCGTAAATAATCGATACTAGAATATTACAATCTTGAACAATATTCGTTATAATTGGTTCATCTGTATTACCATTAAATAACAATCGAATTAAATTCGTTTCACTTAACTTTGTAACTACATCATGAGAATATAAAAAGGATTGAGTAACAGGGTGTTGAGGATTAATAAAAATAGATGAAACAAGACCGGTTTCTACAACCGTATTTTTTGATAAAACAGCAACCTTATTACATATTCTTTCAATAACAGACATTTGATGAGCAATTAAAATAATAGTAAGTCCTTCTTTAATTGAAAGTTCTTTTAATATATCTAGGATTTGATTGGTAGTTGTTGGGTCTAGAGCTGATGTAATCTCATCGCACAGTAGGATTGATGGTTTTGAAATTAATGCCCGAGCAATTGCAACCCTTTGTTTTTGTCCTCCGGATAATTGTGAAGGATAGCATAACTCTTTCGATTCAAGACCTAAACTTTTAATAACATGAAGAATTTCTGAATCATCCCGGTGATGATTATGACGTCCTCCCTTAACTAAAAGATGTGGAAACTCAATATTATCATACACATTTCTTTGTTCTAATAGATTAAAATCTTGAAATATCATCGCAACTTTTCTACGATAATTTCTTAAAGCCAATCCATTTAATTTTGAATCCACATGAATTGTAGAATCATCATCATAAAACTCAATACTTCCACTATCATAAGACTCTAGTTTGTTAATACAGCGAATTAACGTCGATTTCCCTTCTCCCGAAAGTCCAATAATACCAAAAATATCCCCTTTATGAATCGATAGATTAACATCATTTAATACTGGAGAAGAACCATCTTTATTAAATGATTTAAATAAATGACGAATATTCAATATTTCCATAAGTCCCTCCTTTTCAAGTAATACTATTTCACTAAAGAATAGATTATATAACACAAGAAATAAAATGTCAAACAAAAAGGAAAAAAAGGTTTTAAATACATAATTTTTTATTACAAAAAATGCAAAAACAAAAAAAATCTTACCACCAAAGATAAGATTTAAATATTTATTTTATTTCTTTGTATCACTTTTTTTACAGGTCCAAACGTAAACCGGTAGTGATTGGTAACACCATATGTTTCAATTGCTTTCAAGTGACTCGGTGTAGGATACCCCTTGTTTTTCTCATATTGATACATTGGATACTCTTTTCCTAATTCAATCATATAGTTATCCCGAGCAACTTTTGCTAAAATAGATGCACAGGCAATTGAAAAAAATAAAGCATCTCCATGAATAAAGGGTTTTACAGGACAAGAAAACGAGAAGGGCATCGCATCGGTTACCACTAAATCCGGACCCACCTTTAAATCTCTTAATGAAAGCATCATTGCTTTTTTACTTGCTTCATAAATATTGATTTCATCAATCTCTTTTTCAGAAACAAACGATACCGCCCAAGCAATGGCTTTTTCCTTTATAATTGGTTCTAATTCTCTTCTTCTTTTATCACTCAATTTCTTCGAATCGGTAACCCCATCAATAAAGCAATCCTTAGGCATAATAACAGCCCCCGCAACCACAGGTCCTACTAATGGTCCTCTTCCAGCTTCATCACATCCGGCAATATTCGTATATCCCATATCATAAAAAGATTGTTCAATATCATGATTTTGATATGTTTTCATAAAGATCCAAAGTAACCTTTCCAAATTTACCAAGTTTAAAATCTTGAATTATGAGCTTATAATAATCGATTTTTGATATATCTTGATAATTCATTTGATAATTATTTAATAATTCCTCATTTGTAGATTCTATACTCTTTTTAAAATATGACTCAAAAATTAGTGGATAATTGTTTCTTAAAAAATCTAAGAAATATTCACATACTTCCACAACAGGCAACAGTTCTGGTTTAATAGAACCGACCAAAGCTAAATTATAACCTGTTGTCACTTGGTCAAACTTCGGCCATAATACTCCGGGAGTATCTAAAAGCTCAACCTCCGGATTGATTCTTAGCCATTGTTGAGCAGTAGTAACACCGGGTCTATTCTCCACTCTTGCAACTTTTTTATGACAAAGAGAGTTGATTAATGTGGATTTTCCTACATTGGGAACTCCCGTAATCATTAATTTCCACGCGTGGGGCTTTATTCCCTTTGAACGTTCCTTTTGTGCTACATCCACCATTGCCAACTTCACTGCTTGAAGAATCTTCTTAGTAGCATCATCATTTTTTGAATTAATGGCAATGGCTTGATTCTTATCTTCGTAATATTTTACCCATTTCGAAGTTTCAACATCATTTGCTAAATCACTTTTAGTAAGAATAAATAAAACCTTTTTTTGTTGTAGGGATTCTTTTAATAAGGGATTATAACTAGAAAATGGAATCCTTGCATCCAATAAAACAAGAACCAAATCAACGAATCGTAAATTCTCTTTTATCTCGCGAATGGCTTTCGCCATATGTCCCGGATACCATTGAATCATACAATCTTCCCTTCAGAAAAGAAAGTTCCCATATGATACTTAGCAATACCAATCACATTATCCATCGGTACAAGTCCAATCTCTCTACTATCTTTACTACCACGTCGATTATCTCCCATAACAAAATAATAACCTTCGGGTATAACATAACTTGTTTTTGCTACACCATTTTCTTTATAACAAAACAAACCATCAAAAGCAACTCCCGGTAAATACATCTCATCTAAAAAAGGTTCATCAACAACACTAAAAGTAGATTCTCCCGCTTTTTTAATCGATAGAATTGAATTTTGCCAAAGGACTTCTTCACCAGGTAATCCGATAATCCTCTTAATATATCTACTTGTGCCTGAACAGTTAAAATTATCTTCAGCATTTACTTCAGTTACAATTACATCAAAACGGTCTTTTTTACCGATATAGGAAACAAACACTCGTTCTCCATCTTTTATCGTAGGCATCATAGAAGTACCATCTACTGGAGTTATAATAAATAAATAGCAAAAACAAGTGGTAGCAATTACACTACAAATAGGTAGAATCATTCCCCAATCCAATATGTTAAAGAAGGTATTTTTAGTAGAATACTTAATTTTTTCCATATTCGCACGAAATACTTTAGGAAAAACAATGGAAATAAAGATTAAAACAAGTCCTAATCCACTAATAATATAGGATATAATCATTACTACTTGCATTATTTTAACAGTAAACGTAGCATCCAAATTGAGCATCACACGGTTTTTACCACCGGCTGTTATTAAAAAAATGTATATTAAAGAACAAATTATAAAGGCAAAAAAACGAATACCAATCTTTTTTTCAATCTTAGAATTCTTTTTATGTTCTTCATTTTCAATATTATTTGAATCCTCAAGTTTAGAATCTCCTGTATTATCATTAGTAATTACAGCCTCTTCTTCCTTTAATACTTCTTCAACTTTTTCATTTTCTTCTTGATTATTACTATTTGGTTCCACAATTGACCTCCTATTTTAATAGATTTTGTTCCGATAAAATATCTGTTAATTCATCTTCACTCACTAATACTTCTCTTGCTTTTCCATGTACTACAGAACTTAAAATCCCAAGATTTTCTAAAGCATTAAAAATCGCATTCACTCGATTAAATCCCATACCAAATTCATTGGTGACAGCATTCATTGATCCGCTTTTATTTCTTACCACATAAAAAGCAACATCACAGAATTGTTCATCTAATAATCCACTATCCTTTAGATTACTTGTATCATTTGTCGAGTCTTTTTGTTTTAATTCTTCCAATGTAACAAGGTAATCTGGTGAATTATTATTTCTTAAATACAAGACTATCTTCCTTATATCATCGTCCGGTATAAAGCAACCTTGTAGACGCTTCTCACTTTCCCCCGCATATCGTACTAATACGTCCCCATAACCTTCGAGTGTTTCCGCTCCAGCTCCACCTAAAATTACCTTAGAATCTTCAAAAGAAGATACTTTAAAAGCAATACGAGTATCGAAATTTGCTTTTATAGTTCCTTTAATAACATCCTTTGAAGGTCTTTGCGCAGCAAGAATAATATGAATACCAGCAGCACGAGCTTTTTGAGCAAGTTTTTGTAAGTAATTCTCAACTTCTTGACTACAATCAGCAAACCAATCGGAAAACTCATCCATAATCATAACTAAATAAGGCATAGGTTCTTGTTTATTTTCACTACTAAAACGGTTAAATCCCGCTAAGTTCTTCACAGAATAAATACCAAATAAATGGTATCTTCTTTCCATTTCATCGGTTAACCAAGCGAGCACTCTTGGAAAGTCTTCTTCTTCCGTAACCACTGGCATCGCCAAATGAGGAATTCCATCATATGGCTTAAACTCAACATTCTTAGGATCAATTAATACCAATCGAACATCATTCGGATTGAATTTATAAATCAAACTCACAATGAAAGTATTCAAACAAACACTTTTTCCCGATTTAGTAGTTCCCGCAATCAAAGCGTGAGGCATTTCTGTCAAATCCATATACATATATTTACCGTAATTATCTTGTCCTAAAGCAACAGGTAATAATAAACTCGATGTTTTAAACTCATCCGCTAATAATAAATCACCTAAATATACTTTTCTTCGATTTGATTTGTTTTTAGGCACTTCAATACCCGCATAACTCTTTCCAGGAATTGGGGTTTGAATACGAATAAAGGCTTTCGATAAGTACATAGTTAAATTTGCTTGGCACTTATGTAGAATGTTAACATTCACACCATCATCGACTTCAATTAAAAATTGTGTAACTGTTGGACCAAAAATATACTTATACACATGCGCTCCAATGGAACTTTTCTTAAATGTGTCATCAATAATCTTCTTTTGTTCCTCTGCTTCAACAATATCCTCATTATTACTCATAGACTCAATTGTTAAAAACTCATTCTTAGGAGGAATATATCTTGTAATTTTATGAGATTGTGCTCTTTTACTTTCTTGTTCAATTACATTTTGAGCATACGCTTTAATAGTTGGTGAAGTCTCATGAACCACTTCTTTAATAGGTGCTTCATTTACTTCAATTTGAACTTTTTCTTCTACTAAACTATTCGTATCATTTATATTATTTATTGTATTCTTATCTTCCTTTTGTGCGTCAATCGTTTTGGGACTCTCTTTTACTATAACTTCTTCTTTTCGATAAGAAGTACTGTATACTTGAGGCCGGGCAACTCTCATTCCTGTATATTTAGAAATATCATATATTTTCCCGTCTTTTATAATTGTTCTTTCTTCCGAATTCTTTTCAACTTGTTTGTTAGCAAGTATTTGTTCATTTTCATCCACCCCCTCGCGGACTACACAATACATATTGATTTTATTATCCGAATTCTTAACTTTCATTTTGCTCTTCCTTCCCTAACTCTTCAATAAATTCTTTTAGTTGCAATGTTTCAATTTGTTGTTTCTTTTGTTCTTTTTCATATAGTTCCTTAGAGTACGCGGCAGAAGTCTCATCGGAAACAATACTAATAATTAAAGCGCATAACTTTTTAACAACAAAATGCATAGTTGTTTGTTTCGTTATCTTTTTAATCCAATAGAAGGGATTAATAAAATGAAGGGAAGCCATAAATGCCCCCGCAATTTTAGACCCATGCGCTTTTTTATATGCTTGGACAACTTTTACATCATCCACTTTTTTCTTATAATCAAGAAATGTCAATACTTGAGACAAAGTTAATTCTTGAAATGGTTTTAAAAAAGGATTATCAAATAATTGTTGTATTCTTGTAGTAACATAACGAACATAGATAATCATTTCATTTGTGGTTAATTCAGCAAATGGATACTTAGAATTTGGATAATAATAGGTAGCAATCTCAATTGTCATTTTTCTTAATATATCTTTTAACAAGGTAAGTTGTGAGGATATTACTAAACCCTCACTATCCCTAGCATAAATCTCTTGATACTTTTTTGTGATGTCCGAAACCTCTTCTTTACTCATTGATTCTTTTTTTGTTTCTAATGATAAGCTTTTCTTTTGAAGAGACTTTAATGTTATGAAACCATAAACAGCAAGGGATAAAAAGAACCCAAGAGTTAACCCATAAATGATTAATCCAAAATCGCTCAGTCGAAACGAAGAAAAAAGCCGGTCAAATAGTCTCGTAAATGCATCATCCATCTTTGTTATAACAACCATTGTACTCTCTCCTTTGTCTATTTATATTACCACAAAACCCTTCAAAAATCAAGGTAACAACCGATTTAGTTCATAAATTATTACAACAATTCAGAATAGCAAAAAAACAAAAGGAATTTTTACCAATTCTTAATCCGTTTATGGTATACTATAAGAGAATTAATACTAAGGCGGTCAAGTAAAATGAATAATCAAAAAAGATGTATCGTTCTCGATTTAGATGGAACGCTTCTAACTACAGGAAATACTTATGATAAAGAGACGTTCGCATATTTAAAAGATTTAAATGACAAAGGATACATTTTAATCATTGCCACCGGTCGTCCTTGGCGAAGTAGCCAGTTCGTTTACGAAGCACTGAATCTAAATACTCCCATTATTAATTATAATGGTTCTTATATTCATAGTCCAAAAGATGTAGCATTCCCAATACTTGATAAACGGATCTCAAAAGAAGATTTGTTAACTGTCTATAATAATCAGAAGCCAAGCCTTCTCAGTGCTTTTTGTGAAGTGCATGATGAAATATATTGGGACAAAGCAAATGAATCCATTCGACCCTTTTTACATAATACAAAAAATGAAGTTATAAATATTCCCCCATTATACACAGGAGAACTGAATAGCATTTTAAATCAAAACCCTAACAGCTCCTTATTTTTCTTTTCGAAAAAATCAGATTTAGAGAATTGTCAACTCTTTATTAAAGAACACTTTCAGAGTCTTTCCAGTAGGTATTGGAGCCATCCTCCTTTTGAAATACTAGAAATCTATAACTCTTCTGTTGATAAGAAAAAAGGTTTAGAACACATACAATCGTATTATCATTTATCTAAAGAAGACACCATCTTTATAGGCGATGGGGATAATGATATTGGTCTATTTGAAGACGTAGGGGTTGCAGTTGCAATGGGAAACGCAAGCACGTATGTTAAAGAAAAGGCAGATATAGTAACCGCTTCTGTAAATGAGCAAGGTGTATTAAAATTTTTAAAAATCTTTTTGAAAGAAGGTAATTAATATGGAAAATAATCCCATAACTAAAGTAGAAACACCAAAAAAACACAATCCTATTTGGTTTATCTTAACACTTATATTCTTTAGTATATTCTTTTGTTTAGGAGTTATCACCTTCGCCTTTGTGTTTCACGAATTACATCTTACAAACACTTTTGCTGATTTTATCGTTGCCTTTACAAATGCAATCGTAATTGTCATATTCTTTATACTCAGCATTTTAAGTAGTGTATTATTTCTAGTATTTAGTATTGTTACACTATTACAACATCCCCTAAAACTTTGGAAAATAACAATCTATTGCTTCTATGGGTTAACCATCTTATATCCAATATTATTTTTTGTTAGTTTTATCTTAAAAAAAGGTGTATGAATTTCTTCATACACCTTTTATCTTATTTTAAATACAAGCTAATAATTTGTTTCCATTCAGCTTTTGAACGAGAGCCAATATAACTTTCGCCTAATTGACGTCCAGTCTCATCAACAAAGATTGTCTCAGGTACCGAATATACTTCGGACAATTTTCTTTGAACCAAACTCTTTGATGGCAAAATGTGAAGATAATTTGCGTGTTTTCTTTCAATAATGCTACGAGCAATCGTGACTTGAGCATCACTTACATTCCCCACTTGATCCGCAACATCCACAGGAATTCCAATTACTTGAAAACTCTTGTCTTTGTACTCTTCAGCAATCTCTCCTAATGCGGGAAGTTCACTTAAGCAAGGTCCACAGAAAGTAGCCCAAATATTTACCATCGTTACCTTTTTCCCTTTAAAAATAGACTCATTTACGCTTTTACCTTCTTTTAAGTCAATAGAAGTAAAAGGACTCAAAACTGTTTGTTCACCTGATGCTTCATCTGTTTCATACTTTGTAAAATTTTTCATAGAAATCATATAATTCTCCTTTTCTTTCCCCCATTAATCGATTGAATCGCGTACACGAATCCTACGCACATCATCGAAAATACATGTATCCCCTGTAAATATATTCCAATTATCACTAATTGTTGTTGCTTTATCAAATGCATATAATAAAGATGTACCCACAGCACACCTTGAACTAGCATACTCCCCATACTTTACTAACTCACTCATAAAACTTGGCAAATCCTTATAATGCGCTAAGGCATATAGAGAACTAATTAAAATAGCAAATGAGGATGGATTATCAAGTTCTTGAACTAAATGTTTTTGATTCAGTTTTCTAATCACTCTATTTTTATAAATCTCATACTGTGGATTCAGACTTCCACATTCATTTAAACTACCAATTAGAGAGTCTTTAAAACTCTTTTTTTTACTACCCTCTAAAATTAACTTAGAATATAAAATGGAACAAAACATAGATTCATCACTACATTCAAACATACGAGCGTAGGTTTCAAAGTTCTTAGATTTTAACATGGGATCATACGTCATATAAGCAAGCATTCGGATTAGAGTATTTCCTTGATCCAAATCTTTAATTACATTGCCACACCAGTAAGGACGGACGCCATTTTGATAAGTGCGTAAAGCATTATCAATCCCAGAAGGAATAAAAAATGTAGCATTATTTTGAGTGAATGCCTTATTATTCTGCCAATAAGTATATTCAGTCATAATATCCGTATCAGAAAAACCTTGTTTTAAACTATGAATCGTCGCAAGCATTAATGATGTAGGATAACCAAACGTACCAGCCGGTTGGACATAAGCACCAAATCCTTTCCATTCAATCGTTTCATCTTTTAAGAACTTACTTAAACGTTCTTCATAAGGAAAACCAAAGCAATCTCCATAAATGAAACCATATAGAACATGTTTAAACCAATCCTCTTGCATATAAATACTCCAATAACTTTTTTAAATATTTTTTAGGTTCACTCTTACTTTCTCTAGAGGTAGCAACTAATGGACAAATAGGATACACAGGGTACACGGAATCTACCTTTTTTATTCCACATAGAATAATGAGTTTTTTTGGTTGATACGAGATTATACCAGAAATCAGTTTACCCATTAAACTTTGTTCATCAAAAGCCCCTTCTCCAGTTATCACTTCATCAACTTGTTTTATTTTATCTTTTAAATTTAAGTGCGTGATTAAATAATCCACCCCAGATAAAATTTTTACTTGATTGAAAAAATTGAAACCAAAGGTTGTACCACCTGCGGCACCCATACCAGGAAGTGTTGAATCAATTCTTTTAACACTTTTAGAGTATTCTACAAATTGAACCATATTGTGTTCTAATTGATTTAAATCTTTTGCCCCTTTTTGTAAAGCATATACAAAAGTTGCACCATTTGCACCTAATAAAGGATTCGTAACATCACTACAAATTGTAATCTTTAAATGATTATATTTCTCATCAAAGTAAGTAGTATCGATTTTAGTAATATTTTGTAATTGATTGTTATTCATGTGTTTTAATAACTTGTCCCCTTGGTAAAAACGAACACCTAAACACTCAAGCAAACCACTTCCACCATCATTGGAACAAGACCCACCTAATCCAACAATAACATTTTCAATCAAAGGAAAACGATGAATTGCATTAGCAATTACCTCACCTAATCCATACGTAGATGCTAAAAGCGGATTTAAATTCTTTTGTTCAACAAGTGTAATCCCACATACATTTGCAAGTTCTATATAAAGAGTTTTCTTTTTACTATCTACTAAATAAGTTGCATAATGTTTGTTAAAAAAAGCATCATTAACTAATGTTCTATATTTATCCAAACCATCAACTTGGTCTATAGCTTCTAAAAAACCTTCTCCACCATCCGATACCTTATAATATTCACAAGTTACATTACGCCTATTTAAGAACTTTGTTGTAATGCTTCCTACCGAACCCGAAGAAAGTGTTCCTTTAAACGAATCACTAATCACTAAAGCGCTCATTCTACCACCTATCTTACAACCATATTATAACCTTTATTACTAAAAATAGGAAATAGTTTACTCTATTTTCATCTTTGTTCATTAATTTTTCGAAGTATCTTTATTTTCTTTAACAAATTCTTTTTGAAATAAGAAAGATATTCTCTTATAAACAAGAAAAGTAACAATCATACAGCAAACGGAAAGCAATAAATTAAATGGTATTACCGCATAAACTAAATACATCGTCATAAAGTTTGATCTTGTAATGGAAGGAATCACTTTTTGACACATAGAAACAATCGCATCAAAACCTCCATACCCCGCATAGAAGTTGGAATAAAACTTAATAAGAAAAGTACCATTACAAAAACAAGCAACACCTATCCAAGCAAAAGTGCCTAGTATTAATCCTACAATTGCTCCTTTTTTTGTATGGTATTTTTTATAGATTAAACTAGTAGAAATAACAACGCTAAGACTAATAAGTAAGTCCGCAAGTTCTCCTACACACCCAGTTGAAGTTGTAGGTAAACTAATTAAAGTTTTTAACAATACCGCACAGCTCCCACCAATAGGCCCTAAGATAAATCCTGCTAATACAAGTGGGAGATTCGCAAAATTAATTTCTAAAAATGATGGAAAAAATGGTAGGGAAAACTTGGGAAACCGATATAACACACTAGCAATTGCTGAAAAAATTGCAATCTTAACAATCTTATCTATCAAACGACGTCTATTCATATAACCTCCAAAATAAAAAGCCGCCTTCAGGCGACGTGGTTAAAAAGAAATTCTTTTAAGAATCTTCTTTCAATCTAGACTATACTATCGGTATTGGAATTACACCAATTCATGCCTATTCGAATACATTAGGCTTGTGGACTTTACCACCGGTCGGGAATTACACCCTGCCCTGAAGATACTAATATTATACTATGATAATGTATAAATTGAATAAATTTTGCTTTAAAATTAAAAAAACTCTACAAAGTAGATAATCCACATTGTAGAGATACGTAACATTATATATCTAGAATAGAAACATTATTCATAATATCTGAATATTCAAATCCATCCGCTAATAGTTTTTCAATGAGTTTCCTACCTTCATATCCTTTATGAACATATTTCTCAATACGACTGAATAGTAATTCAATCGATGTTTCATTATAATTCAAAATAGGTAAGATTTGTTCAATAACAAAAGAACTAAAACCTTCTCTTAATAATTTGTCCATAACACAAATTTTTTGTTTTTTCAAAGGTATATCTGTTTTCGTTTTTAAATACTTATTACCAACAATTTCCGCCGATTTCAATTGATCACTTTGTTGAATCAGTAAAAGATACTTACCGCTATAAGAATCCAACCCGATTGTCTTTAATTTGTGTTCTATTTTTTTAACACCTAAGTTATTTCTTGAATATTGTTCAACAAGCAACTTGGATAATCGATCATCATCAATATAATGAATTGCTTTTAATCTTTCAATAATAATATTTATATCTAAATTTTCTAATCCCTTTTTATCTAAATAAGTCCTTACTTCTTTTTCACTACGAGGTTTAAAATCGATATAATGAATTGCTAATTGATACGCAATACTTGATTTTTGCCTTTTTAATATAGTCCCCCACTCCAAAGCAGTAAAACATTTTCCTTGTAGTAAATGAAAGAACACTACATCATCTTCACAAAACTCATAGGATTCATTATTTGATGTTGTGATTATATAATTTTTATTCTTTATTACTACCTTTGTTATTTCAACCCTACCAATATCTCCCATAATTACCCCTTCTTATTTTCTGTATTTGATTGTTCGAGTGGTCCCTCTCTACTAAAGCCTTCCCCATGAACTTCAATTGCTTTTGTTATATAAATGAATGCGGCGGGATCAATCTCATAAATAAAGCTTCGTATCATATAGAATTCATGATTGGACATAACACAAGTGAGTATCATTCCATCATTTAATGAATAGCCACCCCTGGAGTACACTTCCGTAACTCCTCTACCTATCTTATCAAATATAAGTTTTTTACAATCATCCGGATGAGAAGTTATAATATTCACTTGACGAACATTTAAACCGGAAAATGCAACACTATCCATAACATAACCGGATACAAAGATGTAAAGAACCCCATATAGAATAATCAAAACACTATGGAAATAGATACTAGCAAGTAAAACAACGGTACCATCTAATAGATAAAGACTCACTGAATAAGGCATCTTCAAATATTTAAAACACATTTCTTGTAGAATATCCGTTCCACCTGTCGAAGCACCATTTTTAAAAGCAATACCTACTCCCAGTCCTGTTAAAACAGAACCAAATAAAACGATTAATAAATAATATCCCGCATAAGAAACATCCGCTATCGCTTTGCCTGCATCTTGTATTTGAACAAAAAAGCCTGTTGATTGAAATAGTTTGTATAAAAGATCAACAAAATAAATCATAACCGGATAGATAACAGACGCATAAACTGTTTTGAAAAAGAAATTTTTACCAATAAATAATATAGCAAAAAGCAAAAGAACACCATCAATAGCAAGTATTATTAACCAAGAAGGAATAGAATATCCCATTCCACCTAAAAAAGCTCTTAATAGTGTTGCAATTCCACCTACTCCACCAACAACAAGATTACTAGGGTCAACAAGTAAACCATAGGCAATTGTCATTAGAAATACACCTAAAGTTATATGAAGGATTTCTTTTGTTTTATGTTTTGTGAAATATTTTTTCATTGAGGTTTTCTCCTTTCTTTTTATTTATTATCGATTGTTTTTGTATCTTCTACAGCAGTTTTTGGTTTTTCCCAACTTGCTCGAACCCGTTCGGTAGAAAAACCTATTCCAAACACCTCACTCGCTCTTGAAGTATACATAAAAACCGCAGGGTCAATTCGCTCAACCATAGGACGAATTTTATAATATTCATTATTACTCATCACACATACAAGCATACGCATAGGTGTTTCTTTATATCCGCCCCAAGCCTGTACTTCTGTAACTCCTCTATTTGCATAACGATAAATACAAGTTTTAACTTCTTCAACGTGGCTCGTAAGAATTGTAACCGAACGGACGTTAAATCCTGAGAACACAATTGCATCTACGACTTGACCACAAATTACCACATATAATAATCCAAATATGATTCGAAAGAACGGTGTAATCGTATTACCAACTCCAAAGAAACTACCACATAATATTACAATACCATCTAGAATAAAAATAGAAATGGATGGCGATATATGGAAGCATTTTAAAAGAATCTTTTCAATAATATCAAATCCACCCGTCGAGGCTCCATATTTTAAAGCAGTTCCTATGCTCCATCCAAAACCTAAAGATGATAAAACAACAACCAATAAATAATCGCCTGTTGTTGTAAGAGTAGGAAAGAAATCTTGGATTGCGGGAAGCTGATAAAGGGATTCAAATAACAATGAAAATAAAGGATATACAATTGCACAATATAAAGTTTTGAAAAAGAAAGTTTGATTCACAAAAATATAGGACAAAATAAGCAAAATAATGTTAATAATCAACATCAAAGATGATGGAGTTAAATATTTAAATTTAAGAATATCACATAAAAATAATGAAAGACTACTTAATCCTCCTAATACGATATGGTTCGGAGTCATTAAGAAACTATAAATAAAAGCAAGCATTAGTAAAGTAAAATTTACCACCGCAAATTCTTTTAAATTCTTTTTTGTAAAACACTTTTTCAAAAAGTTTTTCATACTACACACTCATTTTTCTCGACCATTTTAAATAACTATCAATAAATATATCAATGTTTCCATCTAATACATCCGCTGGGTTTGTACTTTCAGTATTTGTTCGATGGTCTTTAACAAGCAAATACGGTTGCAAAATATAACTACGAATTTGACTACCAAACCCATTTTCTCTTAATACCCCCGCAAGTTCCTTTTTCTTTTCTTCTAATTCCCTAAGATTTATTTCATATAACTTCGATTTTAATACTTGAAGTGCAGTTTCTCTATTTTGTATTTGACTTCGTTGATTTTGACATGTTACAACAATTCCAGTTGGAAAATGGGTAATACGAATCGCAGAGTCGGTTTTATTAATGTGTTGTCCGCCCGCTCCACTGGAACGATACGTATCAATTCGAATTTCCTCAGGTTTTATTTCAATAACATTATTGTCTTTAATCTCTGGTATTACAGTAACCGAAGCAAAACTGGTATGCCGTCTTTTATTACTATCAAAAGGCGAAATTCTTACCAAACGATGAACTCCTCTTTCTCCTCGAAACAAGCCAAAGGCAAATTTACCTTTCACAACAAAGGTTACACTTTTAATTCCCGCCTCTTCTCCTTCTTCAAAGTCCAAACATTCAACTTCTAAATTACTTCGTTCACAGTATCTTTTATACATACGATAGAGCATAGATGCCCAATCTTGAGCTTCTGTACCACCAGCACCAGGGTGCAATTCCACGATAGCATTGGATTCATCAAATTCTCCATAGAATAGAAGGCTTCTTTCTAAAATTTCTACTTGAGATTGCAAAGTTTTAATCATATGTTCTGCTTCTGAAAATAAAGACTCATCATTTAATTCTAATAATGTCTTTACATCATCTAAAGATTGAAAAGCAACTTTATATTCTAAAATCTTTTCTTTAATAAAGTTATTTCTTTGATTAACCTTTGAAGCATTATCAGAATCAAGCCAAAAAGAAGATTCAGACATTTTCATTTCATTATCTAGCAATTCTTCTTTTAAAGAATCCATGTTTTGTACATCATAAATGTCATTCAATCTTTTTTTAAAATCTTCATATGCTTTGACAATTTCAAATTTTTCCATATTTCATCCTTCCATAAGAAAGGCAAGCATTTGCTTGCCCAAACTTATTGTTTATTTCTTCCACAACAATATTTATATTTTAATCCACTACCACATGGACAAGGATCATTTCTTCCAACTTTCTTTGTAGTATTTTGAATAGGTTTCTTCTTATTTGAATCCTCACTAGAACCACCTGAAGTTCCAACAATTTGTGCAACAGCTTCACGTCTTAAATCCTCACGAATTCTTTGACGGCTTACATTAAATGTAACTGTATCTTCAATATTTTGGATTAATTGACTAAACATACTAAAACTAACTTCTTGATATTCACGTAAAGGATTTTGTTGCCCATAGGATTTTAATCCAACGCTTTGACGCAAACTACTCATTTGGTCAATATGGTCCATCCAAAAAGTATCAACAATACGAAGTAGCGTAGCTTTTAAAAACTCTTCATAGATTGCTTCTGGATAAGCTTCCTTTTTCATTGCTAGGTTTTTATTCAATTGTTCAAGCATTAAATCAATTAGTTCATCTACAGTTTTATCTTGAATTTCAGTGAATTCAATATCTCCATTGTTAAAATACTTATTAACAAATTCATTCATAAAACGAATTTCACTAACACCTTTTCCACCAACGTGCTTTTTATCATCATCTGCGAATGTAGGGACATTTCTTTCCACACAATTCTTCATTAATTTTTGAATTACAGGTTCAATATCATCTAAGAATAATACCTGTTTTCTTTGTTCATAGATTATTTCTCTTTGTTTACGTAATACTTCATCGTATTCAACTACACTCTTACGGCGATCGTAGTTTGAACCTTCAACCTTCTTTTGAGCAGATTCAACAAAGTTTGAAAACATCTTAGATTCCAAAGGAATTTCGTTTCCTTCCTTATCTTTTCCAAGCATAGCGATTACACGTTCAAATCTCTCACCACCGAAACGTACTAGTAATTCATCTTTTGTTGACAAATAGAAACGACTATACCCAGGGTCTCCTTGACGACCACTACGTCCACGTAACTGATTATCAATACGACGAGCTTCATGACGTTCAGTACCAATAACCGCAAGGCCACCTAATTCTTTAACACCAGGTCCAAGCTTAATATCCGTTCCACGACCAGCCATATTTGTAGCAATCGTAACCGCACCCGCCTCACCCGCATGTGCAATAATATCGGCTTCACGTTCATGTTGTTTAGCATTTAAAACACTATGAGGAATCCCTGCTTTTTTTAACATATTGGATAATAATTCACTTGTTTCAACCGCAACCGTACCCATTAAAACAGGTTGTCCTAAGTTGTGACGTTCTTTAATATCTTCAATAATTGCTTTGTATTTCGCTTCTAAAGAAATATAGATCAAATCAGGTTCATCAAGTCTGATAACTGGAACGTTTGTAGGAATTTCAACAACGAGCATATTGTAAATATTACGAAATTCTTCTTCCTCAGTTTTTGCGGTACCAGTCATACCCGATAGCTTTTTATACATTCTAAAGTAGTTTTGGAAAGTAATCGTAGCAAGAGTTCTCGTTTCTTTTTTAACTTCAACTCCATTAAACGCTTCAATCGCTTGATGCAATCCATCACTCCATTGTCTTCCATGCATTAAACGCCCTGTAAAAGGGTCAACAATAATAATTTGATTATCTTGTACAACATAGTCTTTATCCCGAATCATAATAAAGTTTGCACGTAAAGCATTATTAATATGATGAAGGATTGTAACATTTTTAATATCGTATAAATTATCTAAATGAAAGAATTGTTCGGCTTTATCAATACCACTTGGTAATAATGAGATTGTTTTATCTTTAATATCAATTTCATAATCCTCTTCTTTGAAACGACGGCATAATGTATTTGCTTGTTCATAAAGATTAGGACCTTGTTTTTGTCCACCCGATATAATTAATGGTGTTCTCGCCTCATCAATTAAAATGGAGTCGACCTCATCAACAATTGCAAAGTTCAATACAGGTCTTTGTACCATTTCTTCTTTATATAAAACCATATGGTCTCTTAAATAGTCAAACCCTAATTCATTATTTGTAGAATACGTAATATCACAATTGTATTGTGCTTTCTTTTCAGCAGAGGATAAATCTCTTAAATTAAGCCCTACTGTTAAACCTAAGAAACTATGTACTTGGCCCATATCGTGGCAGTCACGAGTCGCTAGATATTCATTGACAGTTACAATATGGACACCCTCACCAGATAATGCATTTAAATAAGCAACCATTACGGAAGTTAACGTCTTGCCTTCACCGGTCTTCATTTCAGCAATATTGCCAAAATGCATTGCTGCAGCACCTACGACTTGAACTCTAAATGGGTATAAGCCCAATACTCTTCTTGAAGCTTCACGAGCTGTTGCAAAAGCATCTACCATAATATTATCTAAAGAAACACCATTTTTCAATTGTTCTCTAAAATAAACTGTTTTTTGCTTTAAATCGTCATCACTTAAGGCTTTATATTCATCCGCTTTTGCGAGCACCGCATCCGCAACTTTATAACTCTTTTTTAATTCCTTATTCGCAGGATCAAATAACTTTTTTAATGACATAATATTTCCTTCCACATTGTAAATTTATCTATTATTATGATAACACTTTTTTCTATAATTATCAAGATAATTGTCTTATATGAAACCACTTGAAAAAATAACCTAATTTTATTTTATTTTTGCTTCATGTTCTGCTTTACTATATGGGCATCCACAATAATCTTGTCGGTAAATCCCATTTGCTTTACAAAATTGAATACTCTTAATATACCCTGCATCCTTCTTAAAATCAGAATATAAATAGGCTACTTTATACTTATTGGATAATTCTTCTAATTCCTCATTTATTACTTTTGAATTTTTATAAGGACTAATCGATAGCGTAGTAGAAAAGAAATCAAAATGATTCTCAAGCGCATATTTGCAAGTTTTTTCAAGTCGAAAATAATAACAACAAAAACACCTTTCACTACCTTCTGGATAGTCTTCAAAGCCTTTAATAGCATCAAAATAAGAAGAGTTATCATCATCATAGGAAATAAAAGAAATAGAAGGATTAATTAATTGAATAACTTTTATTAAATAAGCTTTTCTAAGTTCATATTCTTCTTTTATATAAATGTTGGGATTATAGAAAAATACAGTAATATCAAAATATGGATTTAATCTTTCTAAAACATAACTACTACAAGGACCACAACAACAATGCAATAATAACTTAGGCTTAATTCTTAATTCATTTATTCGTTTCAATAAAAATTCAAAAGAATCATAGTCCTTTTGAAAAGAACAATTTAGAAGTTTAAGAACTTCATCATAACTAGAAGTATCTACTATTCGAATTGTTTTATATCCTCTTTTAATCCCCACATTATAGTCATTTTTTATACTATCCCCAATAAAAAGGATATCATGATTATCTTTAATAAGGAAATCTTGTTTTAATAAACTTTCAACATAACAAAAGAATCTACGATCCGGCTTACAATACCCCACCATTGAACTTAAAAATATCTTATCAAAATACTTAAGAATTCCAAACTCTTCTAATTGGCGTCTTATATTTGTTAAAGAAATCATTGTATTACTCATAAGAACAATGTAAAGATGCAGAGAATTTGCTATATCTAGAATCTTTAATGATTCTTCTATCAACGAAGTAGTATAGATAGATTGTAAAAAATCATATTCAACATTATATAAATCTTCATCCTGAAAAAGGCACAACGATTTTAAAAACTCAATAAAATTTATTTCTATCAAGGTGTCTTCTCTATCCTTTAACGCTTGATTAAACCTTGGTTCAACTCTATCCATAAAACTATCAATTGACATACTCTTATTACAATATTTATATAACACTTCTAACCCGGATTTAAACTGCACCTTACTATTTCGAAGAAGAGTGTTTCCTAAATCACATAATAAAACCTTATAACTCATGAGTTTCTCCTTTCTTATAAACATAGACTATTATAATTATAACTGTTTTCTATTTATTATATCATTTTTTAAAACAAAATACATTAGAACGATTAAAAAATAACCGGTATTACCGGTTATTTACCTATTTACTCTTGTTCGATTAATCCATATCCTCCATCTTTACGAACATAGACAACTTTTATTTTATAACTAGATTCATCCATAAAAACAAAGAAGTCATGATCAATTAAATCCATTTGTGTAATTGCTTCCTCTACAGTCATAGGCACAAATAGCATCTTCTTTACTCGAATTGGTTCTAGTTCTTCTTCAGGTTCTTGATTATCCTCTACAAAATCACTAAATGCGTAGGCAATGCCTTCACGTTTATGAATCATTGTATCTACTTTTTTCTTGTGACGTAATAATTGTTTTTCAATCTTATCGATTGCAAGTTCCAAAGCACCATAAAGTGTTTCATCGCTACATTCTGACCGTAAAATCAAATGTTTCATCGGAATTGTAATTTCGACACTCACTTCATTTCGATCAAGTGCTTTTCCTTTACAAAAGACAGTAGCACAAGGATTTTCACTTTTGTTAAATAATTTTTCGAGTTCACCTACCCTTTCTTGAATGTGTTGCTTTGCATTTTCTGACAATTTTACAAATTCATTTCCTCGAATAATAATTTTCATACGACACGTCCTTTCAAAATGATAAATTGTCTATTATCATTTCACTTATATTTTATCATATTTCATTTCAATTGTAAAGCGCTTTCAAGTACTTTTCACAAATATTTCAGATTAAATTTTAAAAACAAAATAAAAAAGGAATTTGTATCGAACAAACTCCTT
>CAYYTE010000011.1:0-27514 GCA_964474685.1 uncultured Staphylococcaceae bacterium
AGCATTCCATCCTCGCATACTCCATATTTAACGCTCGTACCACCAATATCAAAACACAAAACCTTCATATATTCCTCCTATATTTTCTTCATTTGGTCTAAAACAATTTGGATTACTTCATTTCTCTTTTGAACCCTGCCTGAAACCATATAAATCTCATGATTAATAAGTGGTTGAACCCGTTTATATAAATCTTGAAATATCGTCGCTTCCATCGCCATAAAATCATCTTCTAATGTTATAAAGGCCATTAATTCATTTGTCTTTGTTTTTATTTCTTTTATACTTGTAATCATTCCAAGGGTACGAATCCTTTGTCCTTCAACTGCTTGTTTCAAATGTAATAATTGGTACTTATTATAATAATCTCCATATTGATAGAAAATATTATACAATAGATTGACACCAATTGCAATCTTTTCATTAATAAGTAATTCGCCATAACTAAATTCAGAATTATCATAGGTAGTCGGAACGACGTTTTCTACAAAACTATATTCGCTTCTACTTAATATTTCCTTATAATTTGAAATCATTGCTTTCTTAGTTAATTGAAAACAATCCAAAGCCCCAGCATAAATAAGATTTTCGAATACAAGACCACTTATATACTCTTTCGTTCGATAAATAAAATCCTCAAATGAAAGAAATTGCTTTTTATTTCTTTCATCTAATAAATTCGTTGCAATAGTTTTACTGATTCCTTTTATTCCAGTTAAAGGAAATAAGAGCGCATTTCCACATACCTTAAAGCGGTTTAAGGATGTATTAATATTGGGTGAAAGAATCGTATAATTCTTCCTTTTTACCATTTGAATAAATCGAGCAAGTTCAGTAGTTACCCCAATAACTCCATCCATTAAAACGCCAAAGTAATAAAGGAAATAGTTACTCTTTAAATATGCGGTTAAATAAACCAACTTAGCATATGCCACCGCATGGCTTTTATTAAAGCCGTAATCCGCAAACTTAACAATATAATTATATATCTCTTCAGCAGTTTCTTTTTGATAGCCTTTTTGAATACTACCTTTAACAAACTCTATACGTTCTTTTTCTAGCACATCTTTATTCTTCTTTGATATAGCCCTTCTTAGAATATCTGCTTTACCCAGTGAATACCCTGCAAACTTTTGACAAATTAACATAATTTGTTCCTGATATACAATTGTTCCATAAGTGTCTTTTAAGATTGGAATCAAATCATTATGAGGATAAATTGGCTTTTGAATTCCATTTTTACAATCGATAAAAAATGGTATTCGATCCTTAGGTCCGGGTCTATATAAGGCTACTGCCGCCGTAATATCTTCAATATTCTTAGGTTTAATGTCAATGATTAATTTTTGCATTCCTTTGCTTTCTAATTGAAATACGCCTAAGACATCTCCTGCTTGAAGTAACTTGTAAGTTCTGAAATCATTAGGGATTTGAGGGATAGCAAAATTTGGATAATCTATTTTGATAGCATCAATAGTTTCACGAACATTTGTTAGATTCTTAAGGCCTAAAAAGTCCATTTTTAAAAGACCTAAGCTTTCACAATCTCCTGCTTCAAATTGAGATTGTAAAATATCGTCTGGTCCCATTTCCAAAGGTACCATTCTTGTAAGTTCATCTTTACTAACGATGATTCCAGCTGGATGTGTCGAAACATTCCTAGGTAAATCTTGCAACATTGCCCCAATTTTTGTAAACGTACGAATATCTTCATAGTTCGTAATTAAAGCGATCAAATCTTCATCGTGTTCAATTAGAAATTGAAGAGAAGTAGTATTAAATTTTTTCATTCCGCTTTCAATTGTATGCATTAATTCATCAAAGCGAATATCGGATAAATCGATAATTCTTTTACAATCATTTAAAGCCATCTTCACTTGATAAGTGCCAAAAGTAGCAATATGACAAACCCTTTGCTTCCCATACTTATTTTGAACATATGAAATAACTTCATTACGTCTTGTATCTTCAAAGTCAATGTCAATATCTGGCATTGTGATACGTTCCACATTTAGAAATCTTTCGAAAAATAAATGATAGTCAATTGGGTCTACATCTGTTATTCCTAACGAATAGCAAACCAAACTAGCGCCGCCTGAACCTCTCAAACCAACAAATATATTTTGCTTTTTAGCAAATCGTACATAATCGAAAACGATAAGGAAATAATCAGAAAAGCCCATCTTAGAAATTACATCTAGTTCATAATATAAACGGTTCATATATATATTATAACGCCTTTGATCTAATCCTCTTGGGTCTTGTTTTAACCTTTTGTCGAGACCTAACTTTGAAAGTTGTTGTAAATAGGAATCACCAGGAATCGAACTATCAAATACAGGCACAGTATATCTTCCAAATTCAATTGAAAAACCCCACCCTTTAGTAATATCCGAGGCATTTTGAATTAACTCATGAGCACCATTATATATGGACCCGAGTTCCTGAATTGTATTTAAATACTCTTCTGATTGATATGCGGGAACAACATATTCTTTTCCCATACTAATTTTTTGTAATAATTCAAACCCTTGGTAATCCTCCTTATGTAAAAAAGAAACAACCGGCAGTGCTACACATCGAACATGTTGAGCATTAAGTTTTTCAACACTTTCAAAATAGACATTTTTTAGTTTGTCATAAAAAGCAGTAAAACCAACAAGTACCTCATCAAAAACAGTTTGAAGGGGACCACATATTGCGTCAATCTTAAGAGTAGCATTTATATATAATTTATTTAAAGAACTATCATTTAAAACAAGGCATGAACAAATACCTAAAGAATAAGCTTTTAATTCATCAAGTGATAATGGATTTGTAGATTGCGCTGCAACCGTACTTACTTTTAAAAGATTCCTATATCCCATATTATTCATAGCATACAAAATGACTTCAAAAAAAGTTTGATTTATCTTTAGATTTATTTTTAAACCAATAATAGGTTTAATATTATTTGCAATACAGGCTTTATAAAAAGGAATAACACCGTAAAGCGTTTTGTCACCAACCATACAACAAGTAGAATAATTATAAGTATGTAATAGGGGAATTAACTCTTTGATCTTACAAGTACTATTCAATAAGCAATATTCGGTTTTAACATACATCGCGACAAAATCCATAATACTCACCTTTCCTCTATTTATTATACCATATTCACTCAGTTTTGAAAAGCAAAAATAATGAATATACCTTTAATTTTACTTAAGTTAAAAAAACATCGAGTAATCAACATAGAATGATTACTCGATATTATATAATTTACTCTTTTTCGATTCTTTTTCTCATCTTCTTTTTTTTGTAAATAAGAACTCCTACTAATACAAGGCCACAACCAACAAATAAACCAGAGCTGACAAAAAGCACAGTTAAATCATTTTCTTTGAAATAATGTTCGGTAATATTTTTCTTGCCCAAGATTACCTTAGTAGGCTTTGTATCTGGGGATGTTTCCCAAGTAATTTGAACAAGTAGTTCATCTTCAAAAGTAAATTTCATTAAACCAATCATATCCAAATTTTTTGTTTTTTTGAAATTCATGCTGTTCAGTAAATACTCTTTATTCTCACCATTCAAAGAGGCTACCAAATAACAATTCATCGTGTAATTTAATGAATTATCCATAACAGGCAATTCGACTTCATAATCCTTTAGATATATATATTTATTATATAGAAAATCCTTACCTACTATCTCTACTCGAACACAATCAATCATCTTCATTTCATCTTTGATTAATACTTTAAAATTAAATTCTTCCTCATCTTCTTCAACTAATTCATACTCCATTCTAGGACATATAGTTTGAATATAAACTTGAAAACTATAGCATAAATTATTATTATTTTTAAGTTCAATATCTACCCTTTTGCACTCATACTGATTCGATGCTTGAATAGAAAAAGTAATTTCTTCATCTATATATGTAAAATCGCATAAGGAACCATTGCAATAAAGTTTTAATTTATCTGAAAGAGTTCCACTTACTTTTTGATGTATTAGAACCTTTTCCCCAGGGGTAGCATATATTACGTTTTGTGATGAAGAAACCATAGGGGATTTATAATAGCCATCAACTACATGAATAGTAAACATTCGTTTTAGTCCTTCATTGTTTGTAATGCATATTTCGTAATCGCCTTCGGTAGTTAAAGAATAACCCGGACTAATCGGTTCTTGATTTAGAGTCGCTGCTCCAAAAAAATCAAGGACAAACCCAAGGGGAACAATAGAACCATCCTGAAAGTTCTCATAATCATGAACGATGAGTTTTGTTTTTTTATATTCAACTCTCCCATCCTCATGACTTATCTTATAAGTAATATCATAATTACCACTCATCCTTTTTTCAAAATAAGGAGTAATTTTACTCGTTGAAATTATAGGTTCCTCAAAATAAGAATTCATGTGAACATTGGAATAATCATCTAAATCATAATCATCGAAATAACAATTTTTTTCTTCTACAAATGGCACATCAATGTATTCAAGTAATATAATACTGGATTTTGTTCCATCTTGAACACCTAAGAGCCAATTGCCCTTAAATAAAGCAATAAATTGTGCATAAATAGTTTTATAATCAAGTTGCTTCGAAAGGTTTAATTTATCAAAACATTGAAACTCTACTTTATCTTCCCAAATTGTAGTTTTAATCCACTTCGTTGAATTTCCTTTCACCAAATGAAGACTCGAAGGATATAAAGAATAGACTTGTTTTCTTATAATATTGTTATTATCAATACAATAAATCACATTTGAAACAAGTTGACGAATATTTAAACTTAAGTAAAAACAGTTATTTTTAAATACTAGTTCATGAGGTGTTTCATACGATGTATTTTCATTAAAATAGAGCGTATCTTCTAACTCATTATCCAAATTATATTTAACTAACGCTGTTTTCTTTTCTCCCACATTTCCGACATTTTCAAAATCACTATCCTCAGTAATTGCATTTTTTACCATTGCAAAAGCAAAACCAAAGGGATAATTAACTCCTAATTTAAAATCCGTTGCTTCCTTGCCTTTTACAGTATACAATTTAGAAGCTCCGTTCATTGATTCTAATCGTATATAACTTGCGTGAAGATTTTTATTTCCATATAGGATAATCTCTTCATTGTCTAATACAAATAGACCATTTAAAACTATATCTTCTACAACACGTTCTACATTTGTTTTCTTTACTTTATCAAATTGATTCAATATATATCGATTGTTCCAATATAGAATATAAATGAAATCACTCGTCTCATATACATCAATGAAGTTCCCAATAACTTTATAGATTTCAGCATTCTCTACAAAATATCTCGTAGCATTGTGTTGAATAGTTAGATAACCATCACTTAGTGCTCTTAAATCTTCAAGTAGACCAGCATCTTCAAGTAGCGTTGTAGTTTTCCACATAGAATTGTCATCTTTCGTTTCAGCAAAACTCCCATTCAAACGAATTCCAAAATTTAAAACAAATAGTGAAAATACTACAAAACTTGCTATAATTATTTTTTTCATCATACCCTTTTTCTCCTAAATATTTCATATATAGTAAATGAGAATAACAGGAAAGGAAACGAGAGTGTCCATAATAAATTTTCACTTTTTTTAACCTTATCCTCTTGTACTAAGGTATCATTTTCGATTTGAATATCTTTTAAATCTTTATTTGATTCACTTACTATATCTCCAATGTCGAATTCCGGTTCTATTTCTTTTGTTACTCTTTTCTTTTCAATATCAAATGAAACCACCTTTGTTTCATCCTTTCCAACGACTTTTAAAACGTGAGACCCTAGTTCATTACATTTATATCCAGAGGATATGTTCTTTCCATCTAATTCACCTTTCCCAACAAAGGATATATTCGTATCTATATCATAAGACCTTTGATCGATAACAGATATTTCTGATTCAACAAGGACATCTTTATACAAATGGAGTTCAATACCCTCTTCAAGAAATACATAGTGAACCGGATATGTTCCAAACATTGTATTATCTACTACTGTTTCACTCAGTTTGTAATGATGAGTAGCAACTTGGTCATTTATGTAGACTTCATAGTCGTTATAATTAGATTCTTTTGAATCAACGGATGTTTTACCTTTACTTACTACTTGGCCTGTAAGGTTACTTTTAAAATAAATCCCATCATTTCTACAATCAACAAAGTTCATTTGATTCGATAAATACAACTTTTGAGCAGTATCATTAACTACCATTTCATTTAATAGTTTTTCTTCGGTTCGAACATGATAAAGAATTCCTATGTTGTTATTCTTGTTTGTCGTATTATAAAGAATGCGAAGAACTCCTTCTTCTAAACTTGAATCCATATAGGATAAGTTTACAATGTCCTCATCCTTATTCTCATAAAGCATAGACATTTCTAATTCATAAGAGTGATTTAATCGATATAAAAAATATTTCTTTTTCCCGGGATATCCACCATAAATACAAAAACACTCTTCATCAATAAAAGTATTAAATATTTGATAATCATTAAAACTACCGATAATGATATCTTTAATATGTCCCAATTCATAATCATAAAAGCGAATTTGATAACCCATAGAAGGTGCTATATTGGGGTTTTTAATATACTTTTGGATAACAATTAATTCTCCATTATTCTCAGAAAGAAACGCTACATCATCTTCTTTGTTAAGCCCCAGTGATACGGCTTTGTCTAGGCCCAAAGTGTCTTTATGTATCTTTAATAAATACCCATCAAAATGATTTATATCCTCATGAGTAAAATCAGTAAATACTCCATTTGTAGACTTTGTCTTACCTCCTATAAATATATTATTCTTCGTAACGTGAATTGCATTGGCATAATCAATATCATTTCCGGAATAGGTTACTTCATTCACTTTCTCTCCATTCATCCGGTATTCCCATAGTGTAACATCATACGATGTATCTTTAGTACTCATTTCTCCAATTAAAAAAAGGTGACAAGTAGTTTCATCATAAACGATTTTAGAAACATGTGCTAATTTATCCTCAAATATTGTTGTATTAACGAGTAGTTTATTCTCTTTAAAGATAAGTAATTTTGAAGTAAAGTAATATAGAGGTTCCACCTCTTTTGCCTCACATTGAATGATACATAATTCTCCCGTCGGAAGTGTGATTGAAACATCACTTGAGTATTCTTTCGTTGCTTCAAGAACTCTTGTTTCCTTTAAACTCGTATATCCTTTTTCCTTTAGCTCCTCAGGACTTAACAAAACAACTTTTCTTAGATAAGACTTCTTTGATAGTTTGTGTTCGTAGGTAACAATGTATTCCCCACATTCATTCCAATTAACGGGATTTTTTGTTATGTTATAGCCTAATAATTCTAACTCCTGATCTTGATTCATTCCCACTTCTGAAACAAACGTATAGTTAACACTTTTATCTTTTACAGATTGAATCGTATCATTTTCATTTCTCGTTTCTCCATAAACTACACCGATAGGCAATAAAAATAATTGCAATAGTAAAATAATTATAATAATTTTTTTCATATATACTCCTTTCACTTATATATTTACTAAATTACTTAATTATTACTTTTTTTAAAAATATAAAAAAAGCCTAGAAATCTAGGCTTTATTTTAGTTATTTAGATTACTTTTACTAATAAATGCACATCTTTGTAAAACTTCTACTTGTAGTCTTGGATCATTGGGTAATACAAGACATGGTATATCCATAGAACCCTTACTACTTTTTTTAAAGGATAGAATACATTTTTGTTTTTCTTTTGTATTCATAAAAGTTTCTGGAAGCATTAAAAAATAATTTGTTTTAAAATGTTTTGTATAGAAGTCTTTAAATATATTCTTGTTATCGTGATTAAAAAAATCATTTTCAACAAGAAATAAGGCTTCTTGAAACTCACAATAACTATTCAATCTTTCAAGTAAAAGATAAGGGAAATACCTTATACCTTGTTGATACAAAAAAGAATCATAACTATAATCATAATCGTAAGAAGATAAGTCACTAACAATATAATTTGTTTTAAACCCATACGTTTTTAAAACATCCATTCGATTCATAATTAATGGTATTTGAAGCAATTCACTTTTCCTTAAAGCAACATCAACTAACAAATCTTGAGAATCAAAACCAACGAGATTTACTTTAGATCTTAGATTAGAAGCTAAATAAAACGCTAAACTCCCAACCCCAAAATTTACATCGGTAATTTCAATTGCTTTTTTACGAGATGAAGCATTTAGTAAATAGGTAAAGAAATGAGAAACGCCAAAAGGAGTTAAAGATTCAAGTGGAAACGACAAGTTTTTAAATCCATTTATATCAATCAAAAAAAGAGCAGTATAAAGTTCCCCTTTACTTATTTTATGTTCTTTTAAACACTTACGAAATGTCTTAAGAATTGTATCAATCTTTATAATTGCTTGAGGATAATATATATCTAAAGTGTTTTTATCGAAAAAATAATCGACAATCTTATTAAAACAAATATAATATGTTAAACGCCCCTTAGAGTTATTATAATTTGTAACTGCTGTATTATCAACCTTATCATCAATCGAAGCATCATAATAAATCCTAGTAGCATCATCGAGTAAAAGATATATACCATTAATCAAATCATTATTATTTGGATTCATTTTCTTTCTCCTCCTGTAAAAAAGCTAAAGCTGAACGGATACCATCAACGGCAGACGTTATAATTCCCCCCGCATACCCAGAGCCTTCGCCTATCGGATAAACATGAGGAATAGAGGATTCGTAATTCTTACTTCTGAGTAACCTAAGCGGCGCACTCGAGCGTGTTTCAACACCCGTTAAAACCGCATCTTCATCACTAAATCCACTTAACAATTGATTCATTAAGGGAATTGCTTCACATATACTATCGTAAATAAAAGGTGGTAAAATCTCTGTGAAATCAGTTAAAACATAGCCTGGCTTACAACTCGGTTGGATAGAACCGATGGATGTAGAACTGGTATGATTCAAAAAGTCTTTTAATAAAACAACAGGTAAATTGTAACTTTTCGTTTGTAAAAAGGCTTTATGCTCAATTTTCTCTTGAAAGAACAGCCCATCTAAGACGTTTCCACAATCGTAATCTGAGGGTAACACATCGACTAATAATGCACTATTGCAATTGATGGAATCCCTTGCATGATTACTCATTCCATTACAAACAAGATGCGCATTTTCACTCGAAGCATTCACAACCGTCCCTCCCGGACACATGCAAAATGTATAAACAGTACGAGAATTCGATAAATGTTTTACGAGTTTATATTCACTAGGAACACTGCATGGGCGATTATTATATTGAGTTTTATCTATATTTTTTTGTAAATGCTCAATCCTCACTCCTACCGCAAAAGCCTTTTGTTCCATTACCATAATATTTGATAACATCCGATAAGTATCATGAGCGGAATGACCAATAGCTAAAAACACATCATCAAACACTTCTTTATACTCGATTGAATCTTTAATATAAGTCACTTCTACTCCCTTAGTTAAAGGTTTAAGGTACGTCATCTTTGTTTCATAACATAGTTTAATACTTCGTTTCGTAAAATCATCTTGGATGTTTTTTAAAATAATTTGTAATACATCCGTTCCTAAATGAGGATGAGAATCAAACAATATATCATTGGGAGCACCATATTCGAAAAACCTTTGTAATACATATTTAGAATATAATGATTGATGGTTTGTAAACAGTTTCCCATCTGAAAAAGTTCCAGCACCACCCATTCCAAATTGAATATTGGTTTCTTCATCTAAATTACCTGTGGAAAAAAATAAATCTACTTTCTTTTGTCTTTTGATAACCTCTTCACCACGGTCCATTAAGGTAACATTATGTCCTAACTTATTCAGGGTATCCGCGCAAAAGAGTCCACAAGGACCCATTCCCACTACTAATACCTTTTTATTATTCACCTTTGGAATATCTTTAAATAATACCTCATCAAATAAAATTTCATTTACTTCTTTTAATTCTTTATAACGATAAAGGAGCATAGCAGTAGTATTTTTATTAAAAGTAAATCCCACATTTACAACATAGGCGAGGTTATGACGAACTCTTGAATCTAGGCTTTTCGATAAGATTTTACTATGAATTACTTCACTTCTATTGATCTTATATCGAGTGCAAAAAGAAGATTTTGCGGAATCAAGAATATCTTCATTTGTAATTGGATCTTTTGTTAATATTAAATAATGAAAGCTTTGATATACAATCATTCTGTTACCTTCTTAACACTACTCTTTTTTCTTTTTGCCACATCCTCTTTTAGGCTTGTAAGGATGCTTTGTGAACAAGCCATACCAGAAGATAATGCCCATTGAATATTATAGCCACCACAAGCGCCATCAATATCTAATAATTCACCTACTACATATAGATTCTTACAATTTTTTAATTCCATAGTTTTTTCATTTACTTCATCTAAACTAACACCACCAATTGTAATTTGAGCGTGATCAAAATCATATGTTCCAGTAATTTGAAAAACACACTTTTTTAACATCACCACAATTCGTTCAAAATCTCTCATCGTTAAATCTCGAACATAACCACTTAAATCGATATGAACTTTTTTAAGTATCATATAAGCTAGATTTTTGGATACAATTCCAGTTAACAATTCGCTATTCTCTAAAAAACCAAACATCGTTCTTCGATCAATTAAATGTTTCAATAAGTCATCCGTAGATACTTCTGGTAAGAAATCAACCATAAATGAAGAGTTCATTTTATTTCTAGCATAAAAGGATGCTAGTTCCATCATTACAATTCCTGAAATACCATCGTCTTTAAAAATAATTTCTCCACTTTTTTGAAATACCGGTACCGGGTTCTTCTTTTCATAACAAGATAGTACTACTTTCGAGCGTAATCCAAATAGTCCCGCAATCGATTTTTTATCTACCTTAACACCAACTAACCCAGGACTCGTAGGTGTAATTTTCACTTTAAAAGGTTTTAACAAACTATACCCACTGCCATTCGAACCTAAAACAGGCATTGCCTTACCACCCGTTGCAAGAATGAGAATATCCGCAGTTTCTTTTTCACCTCTTGTACTTTCAATAAGAAACTTCGAATTTACTTGACTAATCTTTTTTGCTTCGAACAAGCATTTTTCATTCACTCCATAACTTCTTAAATTAATCCGAAGTACATCCATAACACTAATTGCACTTTCAGTTATCGGATATACTCTACCCCCCTCTAATTCCTTAGACATCAAACCTAAATCATCAAAATATTTCCTGGTGAGTTTGCACCCAAACTGATGAATAGCATAATCAACAAATAATGCATCATTATAATTTCTTGTATTTAAGTCCATATTCGTAAAATTGCATTTACCATTGCCGGTTGCAAGAATTTTCTTTCCAACTTTTTCAAGTCGTTCGAGAATTGTGACTTCGACAGTATCTTTCAATTCTTTTTTTAATTGAATTCCCGCAATCATACCAGAAAAGCCACCACCAATAATAACTATCTTTTTCATACACAACCTCTCTTTCTTGAAATGATTATACCACAACATAATAGGATTTGCAAAAAAGTTGAATTATGGCTTTATTAAATTGGTCCTTATTTAATAAAATCGATTCTTACAGATTCAATTTATTTACAAGTAGTTAGATAGAATAAAAAAGAAATTCTAATAAAATTAAATATACATATAAATAGTAAAAAATCTAAAAAGCAAGTATAATATAAATTAGAAAGGAGTAATTATGCCAAAGAATAAAATAATGATTCAAGCAATAAGAAAATATCAAAAAAATAAAGCCTTAATTGGTGCCGGTCGTTGTAAACATTATCCGACTTGTTCAAATTACTCCATTGGATGTTATGAGAAGTTTAATTTCTTTAAAGCAACATTTTTGACTATACGACGAATTATTTCTTGTAATCCCTTCACTAAAAACACCTATGACCCGGTTCCATTGACAAAAAAAGAAAAAAAGATCAGGGAGCACTCTATTGAAATAGCAAGTGAAATTATAACTAGTCTCATCGTAGAACAATATGAAAATCCTAAGAGAACTCCAATTGATGATATTAAGTTTATCTATCAAGCCTCTTTTGGAAACCTTCATTTAAATCCAAATGCTTCCTTACAAGAAATTCAAGATCATATGGACCCCATGACAGAGGAGGAAAAAAGGATGATTGTGAAGAGCACTTATATAGGTAATGGTTGGTACCGGATTCCTTTACAAAATGTAGAACCACAAAAACTTGCAAAAATGTTTCTAGAATCTAGAAACGAGTGTTTAAATAGGGAAGATGCTACTACACTTTTCTTTGATACCCTCTATCTTTATAAAAAGAGATACCCCTCTTCTTTAAAAGACATAAACTCATTTATAAAAAATAATGTAACACCTACTAGTGTTTTTCCGATTTCTCATAGCGAACTATATAAAAATGCCATTCATCCTCATTACCGGATAATTCATAAAGTTGTTTTAGATAAATACCTTAATAAGTAAAATACCTTGGGAAAATCCCAAGGTATTTATCTTATTCAAAAACTTGATTTGCGTCCTTTTCACAAATCTTTATATATTCACCTGGGGCTAAGCTTTCTTCTAGCTTTAATTGTCCTATTTGTACTCTTTTTAAAGATGTTACTTTTAAGCCGCACTGTTTACACATTCTTTTCACTTCATGAAATTTGCCTTCCGTAACAGATACATAGCATGAGTTCATAGATATTTTTTCAAATGTTGCCCTTGCAAATACATCCTCACCATCTTTAATACCCTCTTGAAACTTCATAGGAATCCAATCTTCATAAACCCCTTCAAAAGTTACGAAGTACTTTTTCACAATTTTTGATTTGGGAGAAGTTACTTTGTGGCAATAATCCCCATCGTTTGTGAGGACTAATAAACCCGTAGAATCCTTATCAAGTCTCCCTACAGGAAATAATTGTTTCGACAATACTTTGTTTAAAGAAGATAATACAGTCTCTTGATAATTATCCTCAGTCGCACATATTACACCTATCGGTTTATTCATCATATAATATTGAAACTCTTCATAAGAACATATTACATCATCGCAAGATATAATATCTTGATACTCCACTTTCTTTTTATAGTCCGTTATTATATTACCGGATATCATCACTCGATTTTGTTTGATAATTTGTTTTGAAACACTTCGGGAAACACCGAGTGATTTACTGATAAAATCATCGATACGCATGTTTAACTCCTTTTTTAAAAATATATGATATAATACCTATGAGGACGTATATATGGATACAATAAAATTTGATTCTAGTAAAACAAAAATAATAGTTATAGGGGGAAACATTCTTTCTGAAACAGAAGATTCTCTCTACAGTTTTCTTGCGGCGGGAAACAGAAATTACTCGGGTATCGCCACTCACATTCGCTTTACAAAAGATCGATTTATTGTATGTTCAAAAAAAAGAAAAGTACCGAACTTACCACAATCCATCGCCTTAAGTGAATGGAAATCAATGAAGGAACAAGTGGTTCCAACTACGATTGGAAATCATTATTGTGAATTTAAAGACTTTTTATCTATTTGTAAAAACTACCAAAAACAAGCAGTAATAATTTTATCGCACCCGATTGGTATTATAGAAGAAAAATTAATCTATAAATGTATACAAGAAAACAAAATGGAACAGAATATATTAATTCTTTCAACTGAAATAAACGACCTTATATGGTTTCGAAACCAATCATTAATACTTCAATTAGGTCTCTTGAATTGTCAATATAATGACAATATCATTAGGCTTGCCACTAAGTATCATCTTATATTATGGTTCGACAAAAGAAATCTATCGAAGGAGCTTATTGATTATTGCCACAGTGTAACATTGGAAGTGGGAGTACAAATGATTAACAACCCCGTCGAAGCAAGAATTCAAGTCGAAACTGGTATTGATTATTTATCAACGACAATACTTGAATCCACTTATGATAAATAAAATTATATATATCATTATACCAACAAATGTGAATTATTACTTACTATATGATTAATTATTTCAAAATAAAAAGATGGAGTTGTCTCCATCTTTTCTTATTCTTTAGGTTGAATTAATATTACAGTATGTCTTGTTTTTGGTTTTTTTAAGTATTTACTGCGGTTACTTTCTTTTTTTACAATTTCATAAAAGACTTCCCCGGTAATACTATCAAGTAATTTAAATCCATACTTGTTTTCTTCAATAACGAGACTCGAACTAAGCAGTTTTTCAATTAAATCAAGAAGTGCTGAATATAACAACTGTTGGGGTTGTTCTTCAAATCCAGATTTGTCAAATGATCCTTTTTCAAGTATTTTCTTCTCATAATAAAAACGAAAACGAATAGGATAATTCATAAAATGAACATACGCCATTTTATGATTAAATCCAACTACAAATCCATATGATGAATATTCGAGAGTAAGAGAATCTGACTTCGTAAAAGGAATCACGAGTTTGCTAAACAAATTCTTTTCTAATTGATGATTTTTAGAATCACTTAATATCAATTGGTAATAGGTTCCAGCACGTTTAGCAAACTTTAATTTATGTCTATAGTAATATATATAGGAATCAATAAACAAAGCAAAAGGAAGCAAAAATAAAATTAGAAATAACAAAGATAAACCATCATGAAACTTAAAATCCATAGTTAGATAAAATATAACAAATAATAAAATCCAATAAATCAAACTAATAACCGTATGATAAACAATTAAAAATTCATGAATTTTCTTTATAGTTTTTTTCATTTTATATCACTCCTTTCTTGCACCAGCCAAGTGTTGTTCCTTTGCGTACTAAATCGTAACCAGAATATTTATCGCTAATTAATAACACTTCCTCACCTTTATGAAGTTCTAGAATTTCTGCAGGACAATCATCTTTTGCGAAAGTTTTATCATTAACTTTATGAATCCATTCATTTTTTAAAAATGCAATCTTATTTGTTGTAACAACTTTTACTTTTGAAAAGTCTACTCCTTTTTCAATCTCCTCAATTTCAAAATCTGGCCAACACAATCCTTTCCCTAATTGATAAGGGGAAGAATCTTCAAGTACTGCTTTTTTTATTCCATTAGAGTTATAATGGAAAAAATATTTATGATTCTTTATTTCAAGTAGATTTAATATCCCACCGACCTGAACCACATTACCACCATCAATAGAAGTAATGTTTGTTTTAAAATCCCGAATTATACCATTATCAAAATGATCCACCTTGTAAATTACAGTAGGGAAATGGCCACAAATAACCATCTTAGGATAATGATAATTCGTATTCATAAAATACCTATGAACTGTCATATACCTTTGAGGAGTCTTCCGAAAGGAATCATTGGGGTATAAAGCCGCATGAACAAAAATATAATCATTTGTTTCAATTGCTTTTGGAAGTGTATTTATAAAATGAAAGTATTCATCAAATGCTTTTCTACAATTCATTTGAAGAATAGCATCGGATAAAGGCTGCGAATGATTTTCTAAGTATCTTTTTACTAATCCATAAACGAGTGTATGAGAGTCATTTTTCATTCTTTTAAATAGTGCTAAATTCTTCTTCCAAAACGCTTTGGTATCTAAGTGTTCACAATTTCCCACTGTGATAAATACATTATTAGCTTTACTAAGACTATATATATAGTCAAAGGTTGCTAAAGGCTCGTCCCCTTTTTCAAATAAGTCCCCTAATAAGAATAAATAATCTTCTCCTTCTTTATAATGAACTTCTTTAAGTAGGTTCTTAAAACTACTTAAATTTCCATGAATATCCGAAACAACTAAAATCCTTTTTGAATCATCTAGAGTAAGATATTTCCAACAATGCATATTAACTAACAGATGCTACTTTCAAATAAATGTTATTCATCTTTTCGTAAACAGAATCACCTAAGTCGTAATATAATGCTTTGTTTTTAACATTTCCTGGGTAGAAGGAAGGATAATCTTTTATGATTTGGCTCCAGTAACCCTCTTGATACGTATCATCTTTTAGAGTATTATATGCACTTTCTAATGCTGGGCAATACCCAACATAATCTACATTCGCTAGAACATTGTCTTTGTTCAAAAAGAAATCTAAAAATTTATATGCAAGTTCAGTTTGTTTTGAAGTCTTTGGGATAACCATACCATCGAAGTATACATTCGAAGTTTCAGGTACATAACAATTAATATATTGTTTACTACCATCTTCTTTTAATATATATAATTGGTCAAAGAAATCTCCAGAATATACCATTGCAAAATCTAAATTCTTACCACCAGATACATATTTTTTTAAATCATCACTTAAATACTTAACACCTGATTTTAGTTTTTTCTTTTGGTTCACAAGGGTATTTTCTACATTTTGTAAAAGTGTATCATCGGTCGTATTCACATTGATATTTAAATATAGCTCCGCCGTCGCAATAGCATCTCGAGGATTGTTATACATTCCAACCTTAACACTGGAAAAATCAATCCCAGCTTTAGTGTAAACAGATTCATCAAAGAAACTTGCCCACCCATTAGTTTTAATTAATGCCTCTAAACCGGGGGTTCTATCATTATACATAATTGCGGTTGAACCCCAAAAGTAAGGTAAATAATAAGAGTCGCTATTGGTGAAATAGCCTTTTCTTAAGTTGTCTAATTCATCATCAAACACACCCTCTTGATAATTTGCAAGTTTTGAAAAATCAATTGTGTTTAATAGATTATCTTTATATAATTTTTGAATCATATAATCACTAGGAATAGCTATATCAATCGGATATTGGTTATCCGCAATCACCGTATACATTCCTTCATTTGAATCATTAATTACGAGTTCTACTTTGCAATTATTTTCTTTTTCAAATTGCATAACAAGATCTCCATTAATATATTCTCCCCAATTTAATACATATAATGTATTTGTTTTCTTACAACCACAAATAAGACAAGTGATTGATAATAAAGTAATGATGAATAGATTTTTTTTCATTATGATAGCTCCTTTAATTTATTTTTTTTATGTTTAAAGCAAGTCAGTAAATTATATCCTACTAATACAAAGAATGTACCAAAGACTAAAATTGTATCATAAGCATAAACTGCTGGAGATAACGATTTACCTTTTCTAAGATATACAATCATAGATACATTATTTAAACTACCAAGACTTGCACCTGTAAAATAACTAATAGTAAAATCATCAATACTCATTGTAAATGCAAGAAGCATTCCCGCAAGTATTCCAGTTTTTATCGAAGGAATAATAACCTTCATTAAGGCCTTTATGGGGCTACAGCCTAAATCTACCGCCGCATCATATAAGTTTAAATCTAACTGACTCACTTTCGGGAGGACACTTAGAACAACATATGGGATACAAAAGAATAAATGGGCTAAAAGAATTGTCGAAAAACTCATCTCTTGAAAAATTATCTTAAAGACAACCATTAAACAAATACCCGTAATGATATCCGCATTTACAATAGGAATATTGTTTAAAAATATCATTCTTTGGCGCCATTTCTTATTCAAGAAGTGAATACCAATTGCAAAGAGAGTTCCTAATATAGTTGATAAAATAGTTGCTGAAACAGTAAACGCAAAAGTGTTACCAATTGCGTTCAATAGTTGTTTTGCTTCTAAAGTCGTTGGATGAAACAACTCTTGATACCAATGAAACGTAAAATAGGAAAATTCTTCAGAATTCTTCGAATTATTAAAACTTTGTAAAGCAATCATAAAGATTGGCATATAAAGTAATAATACTACAAGAATAATAAAGATTATTTTACTTGTTTTAGATATAACTTTTTTAACCATTATAAGAGTGTTTCTCCTTCCTTATCAAATCTATTTACAAGAATCAAACTCAAAGTAACAACAAGAAGTAAAACGACCGATACCATTGCACCGACACCATAGGTAGATAATTGTTGAAATTGATGTTCGATATAACTACCTAATAAACTCGTTACACCTAATTTTTCAGCAACGCCAAAGTTCGTACATGCGGGTAAGAACACCATAATAACACCACTAATTACACCACTTAAAGATATAGGAAGTACGACTTTAAAGAATACCTGTTGCTTGTTGGCACCCAAATCGTTTGCGGCATCATATAATGATACATCAATCTTTTCAAGTGCAGTATAAATAGGTAAAATCATAAAAGGTAAATAAGTAGATACCATACCAATAACAACCGCAAGTGGGCTTCCAAACAAATCAATTGTAGATACGTTTAGCCCTATACTTGACAACATAGATGTAATAATGTTTCCGGGTTGAAAGAAATAAGCAATTGCTTTTGTTCTTAAAAGTGTATTACTCCACATCGGAAGTATTAACAAAGAAAGAACTAAGAATCTATTTTTAAAATGACTACGGGCGATAATATATGCCATTGGATAGCCAATAAAAAAACAAATAAGAGAAGTCAAAAATGCATAATTAAAAGATAAACGAAGAGAAATTAAGAATTCTTCTGTAAACAAATATCGATAATTCGCAAGAGTAATTTCTCCATTAAATATATGGATGCCTTGGGTCTCCTCAAAGGATAATACAATCAAAAATAGTGTAGGAAAAATGGTAAGGATTGCCATCCAAGCAAAATAGAACCAAGACAGTTTTGAAAATCTTTTCATATCACTCTACCACACCATCGGATGCTTCAATAATTTCTTGTAAAACAACATCTGCACCTACAAGTTCTTCTTTCATTAAATGGATTTCATAAGGGTCAACTTTTAAACCTGCTAAATGCCCAATAGGAACATTTTCATAAGTATGAACAACTACTTCTTTTCCATCAACAATTACACAAAGTTCAAAATGAACTCCTTTAAATACCGAAGCATCTACAATCCCTTGTAACTGTGCTTGTTCAAGTGGTACTACATCCCAATCTTCGGGACGAATAACAACTTGGCATTTTTCGCCAACTATAAAATTATCATCAACACAAGTAAATTCTTTTTCAAAGAAGGAAACTACTCTGTTTCCTAAATATACACCTTCCATAATGTTGGATTCACCAACAAAATTTGCAACAAAGGAATTCTTAGGTTCGTTATATATATCCTCTGGAGTACCTACTTGTTGAATAACACCATGATTCATTACTACTACCCGGTCTGACATAGTCAAAGCTTCTTCTTGGTCATGAGTAACGAAAACGAAAGTAATGCCTAATGCTTTTTGCATTTCTTTTAATTCATACTGCATATTCTCTCTTAGTTTTAAATCCAATGCCGCAAGTGGTTCATCTAATAAAAGAACTTTCGGTCGGTTAATAATCGCACGGGCAATTGCCACTCTTTGCATTTGACCACCTGACATCTGATCAATGGGTCTTTTTTCAAAGCCCTCTAATTTGACTCTTTTTAAAGACTCACGTACTGCTTGTTCAATCAATTTGTTCATTACTTTATGTTTAAAAAACCATGAATCTTTTTGATTATTCGTAGTAATTGATTCAACCTTTTTATTCTTTTTTGCATTTTTTTCATTAATTAATTGTTGACGAACACTGTTATATCTTTCTTCACCAAAGAATTCAAATAATTGTTTAAAACTTTTGTTTTTTAAACCAAACGCAACATTCCCAAATACATTTAAATGAGGAAATAAAGCATAACGTTGAAAGACCGTATTAATAGGCCTTTTATGAGCGGGAATATCATTTACAGATACCCCATCCAATATGATACTTCCAGATGTAGGAGCCTCAAATCCGCCAATCATGCGAAGAGTCGTCGTCTTCCCACAACCAGAAGGCCCAACAAAAGTAACAAATTCATTTTCTAAAATATAGAGATTGATTTTATCTACAACTACTTCTCCATCAAACTCTTTTACAACGTCTTTTAATTCAATTAACTTCTTTGCCATATAAAAAACCTCTAACTTTAAAAATTTGGAGGGCTTGAAACCCATATGATTACAGCAATTTCATCTGTATTGTTTTCTAAATAATGATTCTTTGAAGTATTATAATAAAATGTTTCCCCTGTTTTACATAACCCTACTTGATTACCATAATGTACAACTACTTCACCTTGTAATACATAACCAAACTCTTGTCCATCATGAGGATTATCTACAATCATATTCTTATGTGGATAGATCTTAAATAGAATTGGTTCCATTACATTCTTTTGAGCGTTCGGAACTAACCAAACAGTGGTTTGATCATCAGTAGTCTTTTCCATATAATCTTCAAGTTTATAAATAAATTGTGTATCTTCATCATCAGAAAAGAACTCTTTTAAGTTCGTCCCCAATGCTTGTAATATATCCGTCAAAGTCGATATAGATGGCTCCGTTAAATCATTTTCAAGTTGTGAAATAAACCCTTTTGTCACTTCACACCTATCCGCAAGTTCTTCTTGTGTCAGCTGTTTTAAGTTTCTTAAACTCTTAATTTTTGTTCCAATTGACATAATTATTTCCTTCCTTTGGTTTATAGTTATAAAACATAAAGTTTAACATTTGTAAACTTTAATTATTATACACTATTTATATAGTGTTGTCAAACTAATAACATAAAAAAACTAACATATTTACATCTTTTATGTAAACAGTTAGTTTCAAGTGTTTTATATATGAATTTTCATCTCATTTGTGAATTTTTGCAATGTGTTTCTGTGCACCCCCAGCCTTTTCGCAATCTCGCATTTCGAATATTGTTTTAATAATAACTCCGTTATTATATTTTCTTTTCCGCTTAATTTATAATAGGAAGACTTCTTACCCATAGGCCTTCCAAGAATAATCCCTTCCGCTTTTCTTTTGGCTAAGGCTTCTTTAGTCCTAATGGAAATTAGATTTCTTTCAATTTCTGCTGATAGTCCAAAAGCAAAAGCTAATACTTTACTTTGAATATCATCCCCTAAGTGATATCCATCTTTTATAGAAATTAGTACACATTCTTTTTGCATACATATATTCAGTATTTCCATAATCATAAATAAACTTCTACCAAGTCTTGATAACTCAGAACAAATGATAATATCGCCTTTATTCAATTCGTTTAATAATTGTCCTAAAGCCCTTTTTGAATAGCTCTTTGTTCCAGAGATTGTTTCTTCAATCCAAGAATTTACAACTATGTTTTGTTTTTCACAATAACCATTTATTTCAAATCTTTGATTTTCAACTGTTTGTTTATCGGTACTTACTCGAATATAACCAAATATCATATAAAATCCTTTCATATAAATTAAAGCATTTTATATATGTAAAAAACTCATTATATAGAGGATTTAATTAAACCAAAATAGATAAATATAAAATGCTATGGATAGCGTTTTTTTACAGTGGTAAATCTTTCTTTCGGAATATCACTGATCCAACAATATAGCCTATACATCCAACAATCAATAAAATAACAAATTTCCATAAATAACTCATTGTACCATCCACTATTGAGACAACATCAAAAAGAGTTATTATGGATACATAATTAAAGTAATTGAGTGCATCCATTCGAATCATAGAAGGCATAATATTTGACCCAAATAACCCGAGCATTGTTGATACCAAAGCAAACATAGATAATCCTCCACCAATACTCATAGAGTATTTCGTACGATTATATACGCTGGAAGCAAAGAAACAAACACCGGATAGTGTAAATAGGACTAAGAACCCACCAAGATTTAATAATAGTAAATCAGAATAAGTTAATTTTATAATAGATAAATCTAGAGTTGACAAACAAATTAAACTAGTAATCGTCATACAAACATACATTAGGAATAAAGATATGACTAAAAATGTCCCTTGAGTAAATGTAACTTGACGCCTTTTTGTAGAAGTGGATAAGACATATGCCATTGACCCACTATCTACTTGACCACAAATTAGATTGTTTGCGGCCATAATCATATATATAATAGGAAGCAATAACCCAGCCATTTTAAAGAAGACAGTAGCTACAATTAAACTATACATATCGAGTTTTCCAATCTCTGCTAAACCTTTTGATACCTCTTGTGGAAGACTTGCAAGTAAAGTGCCCGAAATATCATTGAGTAAAGATTGTTTCATTGTATCTACCGCATTATTATATTCTTCTTCGGTTTCATATTTTCCAGAGGCGTAATCAGAATTAATTATATCCAACGCATATTGATATCTTGCATCATAAGATATGATTGCTTTTTCTCCAATAGTTTTTACTTTTTTAAAATCATAACCAAATCCCAAATACTTTTCTTTTGTTATTCCATATTCTACTAGATTATTTACCAATGCATCAATAGTAGCATCTTGTGACATAATATAAGCAATTGCAATTGCGGAGCCTTGATTTGCCCTTGATTTCCTATATTGAACTCTTTTATCTGACTTAATATACTCATCACTTGTTCCATTTGCAAATGCAGTAGCGAGTGATTCAAAATCATATGTTACAGGGACTGTTTCATGATATTTTAAATACACCTCATTAAACTTATTTAATGGGTTAATAATAATCATTACAACTCCTAATATTTCTTTATATTCCATTGAATCAGATGTATATGAGGAATCTAGTTTAATCATCACTTGTTGTAGGTAAGTTTCTAAATGTTCAAATGAAGTAGAAGCAATACTAGTCGCAAATCCAGTTTCATTTACAACAGATTTAGCCTCCCACTCCGTATGTTTTGTAAGGTATTCTTCATTTGTATCAAAATCTTCAGGGATAGGTTCTGCCTCTATCCAAGCGTTATAAGAGTTGTAGAAATTAATAGAAGTTTCATTTTTAGCTACCGGCATATTCTTTTTCCAAACAACAAGTTTTTGTTGGTACTCTTCTTCTGTTTCATCTGTCTTTATAGGTTTATTATCATACCAATGAGAAAATAAATAGTAATAGGGAGATCCTTCTGTTAAACCAACATTTAATAATTCGTCTAACTTTTCTAATGCATTAGTCGATATATTGTAATAATTAATCGACCTTTTTTCCAGCGAAGAATCAATTTCACCCGTAATAATCGTATCTTGAATCCCATTTTTCATTGCGGTAATATTACCGCTACCACTGATCAACATTACACAAGCGAGCATAAAGCAGTTTGCGATTGTAATAATTAACCACATAGTTCCATTGGCTTTACAAGACTGTTTAAACAAAGCTTTACTAAACATAACTACTCCTTTCTAATTTGATTATTTAATATCTTTTTATTAAAATAAGATTCTAATGTAAAAGGAATTTCAGATATATATTTTAATTCATAATTTCTTAAAAGTTCAAGTAACATTTCTGAATTTTGTATATTTATATCAATTGTTACCTGATTATATTCTTCTTGAGTTCTTATGATATTATAGAACTCTCCCTTTTCTTTTGTACTTGAAAAGTTTACGAAATCAATTGGATTTAAAAACTCAATCTTATACTCTTTTACCAAAGGATTTTTTACAACGCTCATTGATACAGTATCTACTAAATGCCCGTTTGATATTAAAGAAACTCTATCACAAGTTTTTTGAAGTTCTTCAAACATATGACTACTCATAAAAATAGTCTTCCCTTTTTTATGTTCTTCCTCAATTATTTTTAAAAACACTTCACGCATTAAAGGGTCTAGCCCCGTTGTAGGTTCATCCAAAATAATTATCTCAGGGTCACTCATTAATGCAGCAACAAGTGCTGTTTTTTGTTTCATACCTTTGCTCATTCGTTTTAGATTCGCTGAAGGATCCAGCTGTAACAAGGATATTAATTCATTTGCATAATCCATACTCTTTAAGTGGAGTAATTCTTGTTGACATTTTAAAAATTCTACACCTGTTTTAAGGTCTGGAAAAGCAATTTCACCAGGCACATAACCAATATGTTTACAAATTTCACTTGCATATTTCCAAGATTCTAAAGAGTTTACATAGCAAGCACCATTTGTTGGCTTTAAAAATCCCATAATGTTTCGAATTGTAGTTGTTTTCCCACTACCATTTGTACCAATAAATCCCATCATCTCCCCTTTTTCAATCGAGAGATTGATATCGAACACGCCACATCCCGAGCCATAATCTTTTGTTAAATTCTTTATTTCTATTGTACTCATTGTATGGCTCCTTTATAATCGATATCCTCTTTATAAAACTTCATAAAATAATCTTCTAAAGACTCTCTTCGATTGTCAAATGCTATAACTGGGAAGGACTTTAATAATTGTAATATTTCATTTATATATATATCATCTATAGCAAAAGTGATTGTTGTATCATTTAGTTCTTTTAATAATTTTATATGTGGATTTTGTTTATTCGCGTTTATAAAATCAATCGATGCAACTTGATTCTCAAATTGGATGGTATAATATTTAAATGATGCATGCTTTAATTCATCCGCAATAAAATTCGATACAATCTTACCATCTTTTATAATCGCAATTGTATCGCAAGTAGCCTCTACTTCCGAGAAAATATGTGAGGATAATAAAATGGTTTTGCCCCTGGCTTTTTCTTTTTTTATATATTGAATAAAAGCTTGTTGCATCACAGGGTCAAGTCCACTCGTCGGTTCATCAAGTATCAAAACAGTAGGGTCATGCATAAAAGCAACAACAATAGCAAGTTTTCTTTTTACCCCTAAACTCATTCTTTTTGTTTCACCACGCAAGACATTATCTTCTAATTTAAATAAGTCAAGCATTTCTTTTAATTTCGCATCATTGCGAATTCCTTGTAAATCTTGCATCATCTTGATAAACTCATATCCCGATAAACCGACTGGTAAAGCAATTTCACCAGGAATATATCCAACTTTTTGAAGTATCTTATAATAGTTTTCAAACGATGAATTATTAAATATTTTAACACTACCACTTATAGGTTTTGAAAAACCCATAATGTGGCGAATTGTTGTTGATTTACCCGCTCCATTTGGACCTAAGAATCCAAATACTTCCTTTTCATGGACAGCAAAAGAAACGTCAAATACTCCTCGACCTGACCCGTAATCTTTTGTTAAATGACTAACTTCAATTATATCCATATGAACTCCTTTCAAAACAATTTGTTCTCTTAGTATAATATCACTTTTCGCACAAAAAATAAATAGTTTTATATAAATAAAAAATAAAAGGCTGATTACCTACCTTTTATAATTGAAGAATGATGCAGTTCTTTTCCTAAATCGTTACTAGTATTAGCAAGTTACTCAGTAACACCTTTTGCAACAAATGCGTAATTATAAATCGACTGAGTATATATATAGAAATAAAACTCCTGCTTATTTGTAGAAGCAAGCGTAGTTGTTAATGGTATGACAAAGATACCTTAGTTGCTTTTTGATCCGTAATAATCAAAGCATCGTCATTTAAAGAAATAACCTTAAGTTATGATTTTAACAATTTGAATGAAATCCGCAAATAAAGTAGTATCATGGGTAAATACATCGGTTCTTACATAACGCATGGAATGTTCTTCATCATAATACCATCCAGTAAAGATATATCCTTCAAGTGTCGGGGTAACTTGATTTAAAGTAACCCCGATTCAAGAATGACGTTTGCAACCGGAGTGGCACCATCTACCTAAAACTGAATTGTTACTTTTTTTAAAAAATTCCAATTCTCCGTTACTTCAACATTATGATTAGGCATTAAAAACTGTAATAAAGTACGATAAAAGGTATCAACAACTTGAAATGAAGAAAAACTATATTCGCTATTACTAAATGTTACATCAGAAAGATATATTTTTCGCCTTCATGTAGTTTCACATTTTCGGGAATTGTACCTGTAACACCGGACTCGAACTTATAAACTAAATCATAAGTTAGATTTTTCTCTTTGTTTTTATTTACAACAACACCAATTGTAATACCAAAGTGGTAGTAACAACAAGTGAACAAATCAAAATAAATAAAATCCAAAACTTTTTCAATTATTTACCATCCATTTAATGTTTATACTCAATTATATTGCTTTTATTTCTAAAATTGTTAAAAAAAACTAACCCACAGGGATGTGAGTTAGTTTATTACTAGATAGCATTTAATTGTTTTTTTATATCAAACCCATGTATCCAATTACTCTTTAAGAAATAGAATAAGTAAATAATCGAACTTATTGCCCAAGTAATAGGATATGCCCAGAACAATAAAACAATATTGTGAGAGATCTTCATAGCTACTGTTATATAGATAATTCTAAAAATACACCACACAGAAAGCATAATAATCATAGGAACAATTGCTTTTCCAGCACCCCTACAAACGGATGCGATACAATGAGAAAAAGCAAGAAGAAAATAGAACATACAAACAGTACGCATTTGTTTTACACCAAAGTATACAACATTTGGTTCTTGATTAAATAAGCGGATTAAGAAAGGAGCAAATATGTATAGTATAATACTAATCAATTCCGACAGAGAAAGTGATATGAAAATCCCAAACTTTGCCCCATCTTTTGCTCGTTTGTATTCTTTTGCACCTAGGTTTTGACCAACAAAGGTTGAAATGGCCATTGTGAAGCAATTAATAGGTAAAAAAGCAAATCCTTCTACTTTAGAATAAGATCCACATCCTGCCATAGCATCCGGACCAAAAGAATTTATATTTGATTGTACTAATACATTTGCAATTGCAATTACGGAATTTTGTATTCCCGAAGGTAATCCATATTTTAAAATCAGTTTAAGCATATCTTTATGAAATCGAACTTTTTTAAGTTGTAATTGGTAGATAGTTCCTTTTCGAATGAGAAATAGAAAACATAAGATTGCACTTACAAAATGAGAAATAACCGTTGCGATTGCGGCACCCGCAACCCCCATGTGAAAATATTTGATAAAAATATAATCTAAAACTACATTTAATAAAGAAGAGATAATTAAATAATATAAACCTCTTTTACTATTTCCCACTGCCTGCAAAATACCATTAAAGATATTATATAGTATTAATCCCGATACACCATAAAAGTAATTACGAAAATAACTGATCGATTCTGGTAGCACACTCTCATCTGTCCCCATCCACCTTAACATCACAGGTGCCATAGTAACCCCAAGGATAGTAAGAATAATGCTTGCAACAACTCCAAATGCAACATTTGTGTGAATAGCCCTAGACAAATTGTTAAAATCTTTTTGTCCAAAGTATTTCGATATTAGAACTCCCGCACCCATTGCGGTCCCCGTAAAAAAACTAACAAATAAGAAAATTAAACTCCCAGAGGAGCTTACAGCCGCAAGTGATTCTTTTCCTAAAATATTTCCCACAATCAAAGAATCCACCGTATTATAAAGTTGTTGAAATATATTACTAAAAAGAATTGGAAGAGCAAATATTGTTATATTTTTCCATGGTTTTCCTTTAGTCATATCTTTTGTATTCGTACTCATATTTCTCCTCCTTCAAAAAAAGTCATTATTATTATTCTATCACATATAAGAATATTTAGTGATTTTATGCACTGCAATAGAAGTAAGTCTATAAGTTTATATAGAGTCAACAATAAAAATTATTTATTTGTAATTCA
>CAYYTE010000012.1:0-6149 GCA_964474685.1 uncultured Staphylococcaceae bacterium
ACAATTGTAATTCTACCTACTTTATAACAAGATATATCTTGATACAATTCAGAAATAGTTGTAGCAATCATTTTTGCTGCAGATCCATATCCTGGAGAATGGTCGGTTTCTACTAAATCATTATCAATTGTCTTAGGAACACCAATAACAGTACAATCATATCCTACCGAAAGAAAATATTCCGCTATTTTATGACAAGTATCCATAGAATCATTCCCACCACAATAAAAGAAATAACGAATATCTAATTCTTCAAATACCTTCTTGATTGCCTTATAAACTGTATCATCTTCTTTATAATCAACCATCTTAAACCGAACACTACCGAGTGCTGCAGATGGAGTGGTCTTTAAATAGGAAAGTTCTTTTTTATCTTCACGTCGAATATCAATAATATTCTTATTAAGAATTCCTTCTATACCATTTAATGCTCCATATACCTCAGTAACGGCCGGAGATTTTAAAGCTGTTTCAAAAATTCCTTCAATTGAGGCATTAATTACGCAAGTAGGACCACCAGATTGACCTACAATACAAGCACCATATCTCATTATTTGCTCCTATAATTTTAAATATTTTTTAAGTTCCCATTCACTAACTAATAAACGATATTCATTCCACTCAAGAGACTTTGCAGTAATATATTTATTAAATATGTGTTCCCCTAAAGCTTCTTTCATTAACTCGCTTTTCTTAAATTCCTTAATAGCATCTTTTAGGTTTTCAGGAAGATTAATAATTCCCATTTGTTCACGTTCTTCTCTTGTTAATTCAAATATATTATCATAAACAGGTGGAATTAAGTCATCCCCATCCATAATACCAGCAAGTCCACTTGCTAGAATTGCGGCTGCCATTAAATAAGGGTTCGCAGCAGGATCGACATTTCTTATTTCCGTTCTTGTGCCGCCACCTCGTTTTGCAGGAATTCGAATCATAGAACTACGATTCGCATCACTCCAACATATATAACAAGGAGCTTCATATCCTGGAACAATTCTTTTGTATGAATTTACAATAGGATTCGTTACAGCGGAAAAACTTCTTGCATTTTTTAAGATACCATTCATCCATTTACGACACACTTTGCTTAATTCGAAAGGTTCATTTTTATCATAGAATAAATCATTCCCATCTTTATCACTTAAAGAACAATTTACATGCATTCCATTCCCCGCAATATCCGCAACAGGTTTTGGCATAAATGTAGCATATAAATGATGTTTTCTTGCAACTTGATGAACAACTTGTTTAAATGTTTGAATATTATCACAACAATCTAATACATTTGTATATTTAAAATCGACTTCGTTTTGTCCAGGGCCAACCTCGTGATGAGAAGCTTCAATCTCAAACCCTAGTTTTTCTAGTTCTAATACAATATCATGACGACAGGATTCAGATGCATCTATTGGGGCCATATCAAAATAACTAGCATCATCCGAAAAGTCTAGTGAAGGTTTTCCATCTGAAGTTTCTTTTAATAAATAGAATTCAGGTTCTACACCCATATTAAAAGCATAAAAACCTAATGATCTCATTTTTTCAATCATTTTTTTTAAAGCATATCTAGGATCTCCTAAAAACGGAGTACCATTTGGTAAATAAACATCACAAACAAATCTTGCAACTCGGCCATAATTTGTGTTCTCTAAAGGTAAAACCTTCCAAGTATGATAATCGGGATGCAAATACATATCTGCTTCCTTAATTCGCACAAATCCTTCAATGCTAGATCCATCAAACATTACTTTTCCATCTAATACTTCTTGAAGTCTTGAAACAGGAACCTCAACTGACTTAATAGTACCAAGCATATCTGTGAATTGTAATTTAATATATCTCACATCTTCTTCGCTTGCATTTTTAATAATTGACTCTTTTGTACAATTTTCCATATTCAACCACTTCTTTCTTATGGATATTATTATATCAAGAAATACCTATTTTTTTCAACGATTGTGAAAATGAAAACATTTTACATTTTAAATATCAAACAAATTAAATCAATTCATAGTATAATTATGAAATATGAAAGGAAGTACCTATGAGTTTTAAAAACCGCTGTGTGGGCGTTGGCCTCACTTTTGATGATGTATTATTGATTCCTCAAAAATCAAATGTAATACCAAGAGAAGTTAAATTAACAACAAATCTTACAAAAAATATCACACTAAATGTTCCCATTCTGTCAAGTGCAATGGATACTGTAACAGAATCTCATTTAGCAATTGCCTTAGCTCGTGTAGGTGGAATTGGATTTATTCATAAAAATATATCCATTCAAGATCAAGCCCATCAAGTTGATTTAGTCAAGAGAAATGAAAGTGGAATGATTCAAGACCCAATTACACTATCACCAACAGCTACATTACTGGACGCTGAAGAACTGCTTGCCACCTATCACATCAGTGGTCTACCCATCGTTGATGAATCCAATACACTATTAGGAATTATTACAAATAGGGATTTAAAATATCTAACCATTGATAAAACGCCAGTTGCTGAAGTTATGCAAAAAGATGAACTAATAACAGCACATCCAGGAATTAGTATGGAAGAAGCAAAGAAAATTCTTTGGAAAAATAGAGTAGAGAAACTTCCAATTATTGATGAACATAATCATTTAGTTGGTTTGATTACAGCAAAAGACATAGACAATTCCAAAACATACCCGAATGCTGCAAAAGATGAAAAAGGTCGTTTAAGATGTGGAGCCGCAGTTGGAGTAAGTGATGATGTGTTAGAAAGAGTAAGTGCCCTCATAAAAGCGGGAGTGGATTGTATATGTGTTGATTCAGCACATGGACATAGCGATGGAGTAATCCAAACTATTGCACAAATCCATAAAGCATATCCTACACTTGATTTAATTGGGGGCAACATTGTTACAATTGACGCAGCAAAAGATCTGCTTGATGCAGGATGTTCAGCAGTAAAAGTAGGAATCGGACCCGGAAGTATATGTACAACAAGAGTCGTTGCGGGAGTAGGTGTTCCTCAAATTACCGCAATCGATAATGTGAGCGATTATGTTCATTCACGTGGAGGATACGTAATTGCTGATGGTGGTATCCGCTATTCGGGAGATATTGTAAAAGCACTCGCAACAGGAGCTGACACAGTAATGCTCGGAAGTTTATTTGCTGGATGCACAGAATCTCCGGGTGAAGAAGTAGTATATCAAGGTAGAAGATTTAAAACCTATGTGGGTATGGGAAGCCTTAAATCTATGAAAAAAGGGTCGAAAGACCGTTATTTCCAAACACAGGTAACCGATGTTTCCAAACTAGTCCCGGAAGGCATTGAAGGCCGTGTTGCCTTTAAAGGACCCCTTTGTGATACCGTTTATCAACTCTGTGGTGGAATCAAATCTGGTATGGGGTATTGTGGATGCAAAGATATTCGTACTCTTCAAAAGGAAGCAAAGTTTATACAAATTACGAATGCTGGCTTAAAAGAGAGTCATCCACATGACATCACAATAACAACCGAAGCACCAAATTATAATACAAAACAGGAGTAACTATGATTTACGATAAAATATTAGTTTTAGACTTTGGAAGTCAATATAACCAACTGATTGCAAGAAGAATTCGAGAAATGCACGTTTATAGTGAATTAGTACCATACACTACTACTGCACAAGAAATAATCGACAAGGGTAATGTAAAAGGTATTATTTTTAGTGGAGGACCTCACTCCGTATATGACACCGATAGTTTTATGGTAGATAGTGCAATCTTTGAACTAGGAATCCCTATTCTTGGTGTATGTTATGGTATGCAACTCCTTGCGAATTATTTTGATGGAACAATTGAGGCTTGTGCTAAAAAAGAATATGGAAAAACTGATACTTCTTTTTATGCATCTTTACTATTTCAAAATCTTCCCCAAACAGATATTGTGTGGATGAGCCATGGAGATAAAGTAACAAAACTTCCAAAAGGTTTTTCTATTATAGCATCAAGTAAAGATACAAAAATTGCGGGGATGGAAAACCCTGAAAAAAAATTCTATGGCGTTCAATTTCATCCCGAAGTTGAACATACAATCCACGGAAAAGCAATTTTAAACAACTTTGTATTTACAATTTGTGAAAGCAAACCAAATTGGCAAATGGAATCATTTATCGAAGAACAAATTAAATACATCAAGGATCTTGTAAAAGATGATTATGTATTATGTGGACTATCTGGTGGAGTTGACTCCAGTGTTGCAGCAACCCTTATTTATAAAGCAATCGGAGACAAACTACAATGTGTATTTGTCGACAATGGACTACTTAGAAAAAATGAAGCAGACATCCTTGAAGAAGTATTTAAAAAACAATATCAAATACCTTTAAAAATGGTCGATGCTTCAAAAATATTTTTAAAAGGTCTTGCAGGAGTTAAAGAACCTGAACAAAAAAGAAAAATCATCGGTAAAACATTTATAGATATTTTCTCACAAACTACAAAAGAATTTAACCATCCTTTCTCATTTTTAGCACAAGGAACCCTCTATACTGATGTAATTGAATCAGGAACAAACACTGCACAAACAATCAAATCACATCATAATGTAGGTGGACTTCCAAAGAATATGCCTTTTAAGTTGCTTGAACCATTAAATAAACTATTTAAAGATGAAGTAAGAGCCTTAGGACTTGCCTTAGGCTTACCAAAGTCAATTGTGGGACGTCAACCATTCCCAGGTCCCGGATTAGCAATCCGCATTATGGGAGAAGTAACAGAAGAAAAACTAGAGATAGTAAGAGAAACAGACGCAATCCTACGAGAAGAGTTTGCCAATGCAAAACTCAATGAAACAGTATGGCAGTACTTCACAATATTAACAAATGTTCAAACAGTGGGAGTTATGGGAGACAATAGAACATATTCAAATGTAGTCGCAATCAGAGCCGTTACTTCCAGTGATGGTATGACAGCAGACTGGGCAAAAATACCCTATGATGTATTAAACATAGTGAGTAGTAGAATTGTAAATGAAGTTCCAAAAGTCAATAGAGTAGTGTATGATATTACTTCAAAACCTCCAGGAACAATCGAATGGGAATAAATTTAAGAAGAACATTTAATTGTTCTTCTTTTTTAATACAAATACGTACCTATATTTTAGTTCTTATTTATTATACTGCTTCATTGATTTATATAAGTTCTACCTTAATAAACTTAAAATAATAATAAAGTATAATAGAAAGTATGTACGTTGAATTTACTAAGTACCTATGTACCTAGACTTTGCCACATAATGAGGAAGATGATACATTAAAAATATAGGTTTTACTTATAAAAAATAAGAATTTATGAACAAGACAATTTGTAAAATTATGTACCTAATTATCTTATGTACCTATACTTTGCCACTTAATGAGGATAATGATATGGATTTTATTTAGGTTTTACTTATATAAAATGAGAATTTATACACAAGACAATTTGTAAAATTATGTACCTAATTATCTTATGTACCTATACTTTGCCACTTAATTTTGATGTTACAATATAATTTATCTGGGGTTTACTTATGTAAAATGAGAATTTATGTACTAGACAATTTGTAAAATTATGTACCTAAAAATTACATATTTAAAAATTAGTAGACTTTACAGTTGTTTATTTCAATAGTAGAATTGGATTTAAATACATTTCTAAATCTTTTTTTATATGAACAATTAAAAATTGTGATATACTATATATATTTATAGGAGGTTACAATATGTTTCAAAAAAATGCATGGTTAGATTATTCAAATGAGGAATTTCAAAAAGTTATGGAGTTCTCAGAAGAATACAAGGATTATTTAAACAAAGGGAAGACAGAAAGAAATTGTGTGAATGAAGCTTTAAGATTGGCAGAAGCTAAAGGCTTTAAATCAATTGATTCATTTAAAGAAATCAAAACAGGTGACAAAATATATGTTACAAACAAAGGAAAGAACATTGCTTGTTTTGTTATTGGAACAAAACCTTTAAGTGAGGGGCTAAGAGTACTTGGTGCCCACATTGATTCTCCAAGATTAGATGTTAAACAAAACCCAATATATGAAAAGAATGGCTTCTGCTTGTTAGATACACATTATTATGGTGGAATAAAGAAATATCAATGGGTTACAATTCCTCTTGCCATTGTTGGTGTTGTTTG
>CAYYTE010000012.1:6249-26493 GCA_964474685.1 uncultured Staphylococcaceae bacterium
GAATAAAGAAATATCAATGGGTTACAATTCCTCTTGCCATTGTTGGTGTTGTTTGTAAAAAAGATGGAACTACTATTAATGTTTCCATTGGTGAAGATAAAGCGGATCCTGTTGTTGGAATAACCGATTTGCTAATTCATCTAGCAAGTGATCAAATGCAAAAAACAGCATCAAAAGTAATTGAAGGTGAAGATTTAGATATATCTCTTGGAAACATTCCATTAAAAGACTGTGATAAAAATGCTGTCAAAACAAATATTATGAATATTTTACATGATAAATATAATTTCGATGAAGAAGACTTCTTAAGCGCAGAATTAGAGATTGTTCCTGCTGACGATGTTCGAGATTACGGACTTGATAGAAGTATGATTGCCGGATATGGCCATGACGATAGAGTATGTGCCTACACTTCTTTAAGAGCTGTCATTGATACTGATGCGTGTGAATACACAACCTGTGCAATTCTTGTGGACAAGGAAGAAATCGGTTCTGTGGGTGCTACAGGAGCACAATCTAAATTCTTTGAGAATTCAATTGCAAAATTAATCTCAAAACAAGTAAATAATTATAATGATTTATTAACACGCGATGCTCTTGCTAATACTTTTATGCTATCAAGCGATGTTTCTGCAGGGTTTGACCCATTATATGCGGGGGTAAATGATGATAAGAATTCCGCATACCTTGGAAATGGTATTTGCTTTAATAAATATACAGGGGCTCGTGGTAAAAGTGGTTGCAATGATGCAATGCCTGAGTACTTTGCAAAAATTAGAAATATCTTAGATAATGAGAAGATTCACTTCCAAACAGCCGAACTAGGAAAGGTTGATCAAGGCGGAGGAGGCACAATTGCATATATATTAGGAAATTACAATATGAATGTAATTGATGCGGGAATTGCGGTACTAAACATGCATTCTCCAATGGAAGTAGTTTCTAAAGCTGACGTTTATGAAGCATATAAGGCTTATGTTGCTTTTATTTCTAAATAATCTATACTTAATAACAAAAAAACTGTGTTCTAGTATCCCTAGAGCACAGTCTTTTTCTGTCTTCAATAACCATTAATTTATTTTGATTTTATATTAAGAACAATTATGTAAAAAATAGATAAAAAAGAAGCAAGATAACTTACTTCTTAGTTAATAATTCATGTTTCTTACTGGCCAGTTTTTACATTGTTTACCATATTGGTAATCTTAGTGAGATACTCTTTATCGAAATTAGATAACGAAGTGCCTTTATATTTACTGCCATCCGCATATCTTGTAGGATAATAAGCACTAACTGCTCTGGCCCAGTTTGTTAGCCAAACATTGTCTGGGTTTGTTTCATCACTGACATAGGAAACAATTTTATCATATGATTTTTGAATCGGTGTACAATATCCTACAACCGAAGCATTATTATACGCATTTTCATAATCCAACATAAAGTTAATAAACTCATACGCTAAATCCGTATTACGTGAGTTTGAAGGTATAACTAAAGTATCCATAAACGCAATTGTCTCATTTGGTATATATATATCAAATGTCAAATCATTCCATGAAGTTCCATCACTTAGTTTCTCATATGTCATATCTAGACAATCGCCCGTCCACATAAATGCTATATCTAAGTTCCCAGCCTCAATTCCTTTTTTTAAAGTATCGGTACCCCATTCTTCAAACTTATGCTTCTTTAAAGTCTTTTGAGCTAAATCAATATATTCTTCACCCATTACATTTGGACTTAAATGATTATAAAACATTGCTGCAGCATAAGCATATCTTGCAACACTATACATCCCCACTTTACAACCTGCGGGAAGTTTATTTGTATCAAAATAGGCATCCCATCCATCTTTTAAAATTGCTTCTTCTAAACCAACACAGTTTTTATTATACATTAAACCCCATGTCCCCCAAAAGTAGGGAATACAGTATTCTGTATAATCAACACCTGTAGTCGTAGCGTTCATATCTTTTAAAATTGCCCGTACTCCATCCATATAACAAGATTCATTATAATTTGATAAACGTGATAAATCAATCTTTTGAATTAGATTATTTTGCTGCATCTTTTCAACCATATAATCCGAAGGAACAACTAAATCATACGCTGTTGTTCCACTTTTCACTTTCGAATAGAAAAGTTCATTTGAATCCGCAATACTGACATTCACAACTACATTATTGCCTAATTTTGCTTCATACTCTTCAAATGCTGAAACAACATCATCATTAATATATTCACCCCAGTTAAGAATTAATAAAGTTTTAGTAGTAGTACAACTACTAATTAATAAAGAGGTGAAAAGCATTATAAAAGCAAAACTAACTATTTTTAATCTTTTCATTCTTCTTACCATTCCTCTTTATCATAATAAAGTTTACTAATAATAAAACCAGCATCGACCCAAATGTAACGAGGGTACTAAATGCATATACGGCAGGTGTTAAACTCTTTCTACCAATACTACCATAAATCCAAATAGATAGATTATCAAATCCGTTACCAGTAGTATAATAACTTACAACAAAGTCATCAAAACTCATAGTAAATGCGAGGATCATTCCTGATAAAATACCTGATTTAATTGCGGGAACAATAATTTGAAACATAGCTCGAAATGGTTTTAACCCAAGATCAAGCGCCGCATCCATAATATTCGGGTCTAGCTCTTTTAATTTTGGCAAGACGCTTAAAATTACATAAGGGAGCGTGAAAAACATATGAGCTAAAAGCATTGTTTTCCAGCCAAATATATATGGGAATAAAGGAAGTAACAAACTAAATACCAACATCAAAGAAATACCTGTTACAATATCTGCATTTAATAATGGAATATTATTAAATAAAAGTATTGTTTGACGTTTCTTTTGTGGTAAATAATGAATACCAACCGCAATAATCGTTCCAAGAACGGTAGAAATAGCAGTTGCTGAAAAAGATACAATTAAAGTGTTTTTTATCGAGTTTAAAAGGGCTCTATGTTTAAATATCTCACCGTACCATTTCCAAGTAAAGTCTTTAAAAGAAGAGACAATCGTACTTGAATTGAAAGATTGAATCATAATAACAATAATTGATAAATAGAGCATTAATATAGATAATAAAACAACAATGGAAGATATAACTTTCCATATTTTTTTAGGTACAACATTTCTATGGTACCCATACTCTTCGATTGTTGCATAGGGAACTCCATCCGCATCATGCTTTTGTTGTTCTAAATACATTTCTTTTTGGTCGGGAGTCATCATAAGAGCGTTTCTCCTTCCTTATCGAATTTATTTACTAAGAATAAAGCAAGTAATATTACACCAAGAATTACTATTGCAAGTAAAGAACCAGTATTATAGTCCATATTTCTAAATAATTGGTCGATAACATTCCCAATCATGACGATATTTCCTTGACCTAAGATTTCAGGAATTGCAAATCCAGATAAACAAGGTAAGAAAGTCATTATTGAGCCAGTTAAAACCCCTTTTAACGAAAGAGGAAAAATAACACGCCAGAACTTTTGAAAATCAGTCATTCCTAGATCTAGTGCTGCTTCTTCTAGTGATTTATCTATCTTTTCAAGAGCAGTATAGATTGGTAATATCATAAAAGGTAAATAAGTAAAAACTAGCCCGATTAGAACTGAAAGATACGTGCCTTTAATATCTGGAAAATGATCTACTCCAAGTATATCCGCAAGAATATTATGAGGAGACATTATATTACCTAATGCTTCCGTTCTTAAAAGAATATTACTCCACATAGGAAGAATTAAAATTGTTAAAATTAAGAATTTATTTTTAATTCGAGACCGAACTAATTTATAAGCAACAATATAACCAATTATAATGCATAAAGCTGTACTTAAAAAAGCAAGGAAAAAGGAATTACGAAAAGCAAGTAGAGTAGAAGGCTCAGCCAATTGTTTAAAATTAGCGAGTGTAAACGTCAAACCATCAAAACTAATACCTTCGCTGTTCACAAAAATTAAAAAAAGCATAATAAGTGCAGGAAATAATGCAAGTAAACAAAGCCACACAAAATAGGGTGTAGCTAAACGGCTTAGCTTCTTATTCATTTACGGGCACCTTCATAACATGAATTTCATACGGGTCTACTTTTAGGCCAACTTCATTACCAGGAAGCACCTCTTCATAGGAATGCACAACAATTTCTTGATTATGGAAGTTTGCACAAATCTCATAATGAACACCTTTAAAGATACAAGTAGTTACTTTCGCTTTAATTTTAGCATTTTCAAGAGGTACAACATCCCAGTCTTCTGGTCTTATCACAATATCTACCACTTCATTATCTGAAAAATTTGGATATCCAACGCAATCAAACTCAACACCATAGAATTCAATTACATCTTTACGAGCATAATGTCCTCTAAAGATATTTGATTCACCAATAAAATTCGCAACAAACCGGTTAACAGGTTCGTTATATATATTTTTAGGAGTTCCTAGTTGTTGAATAATACCATCATTCATAACAACAATACGATCACTCATCGTCATCGCCTCACCTTGATCATGAGTAACAAAGATAAAGGTGATTCCTAGTTTTTTTTGAATTTCTTTCAATTCATATTGCATATTTTCTCTAAGCTTTAAATCTAAAGCCGCAAGAGGTTCATCTAATAAAAGAATTTTTGGTCGATTGACAACGGCTCTAGCTATGGCAACTCGTTGTTGTTGACCTCCAGACATTTGATCCACTCCACGTTTTTCAAAGCCATTTAATTTTACAAGGGTTAATGCTTCCATTGCGGCGTCATCAATCAACTTGTTAATAAGTTTTCTTAAGGCAAAATATGATACTTCTTCTGCCTTCTTTTGATCTACGCCTTTTTTAAGTCTTGCATCAACTATTGTTTTCTTTAAGGCTTCCTCACCACCAAAAAAATGGATGAGTTTCTTATAGCCTTTGTTTTTTAAACCGATTTTTACATTATCAATGACGTTTAAATGGGGGAAAAGAGCGTAACGCTGAAACACCGTATTAATAGGTCTCGCATAGGGGGGCATGTCATTAAATACCTTCCCATCAATAATAACTTCACCGGATGTAGGTTGTTCAAAACCTGCAATCATTCTAAGTGTTGTTGTTTTACCACAGCCAGATGGACCTAACAGAGTAAGAAATTCATTTTCATACACCTGTAAATTGATGTTTCTGACAATGGGGCCTGCTTCGTCATAATCTTTTTTTAAATTCTTTAACTCAATGATTACCTTATTCATTTCCTCAAAAAGACTCTCCAATCTTCATTTTTTTTAAAAATAATTATTTCGATAAAAATTATACACTTTTTTTTATGTAATGCAAGACAAATGTAATATTTTTTTTTAAAATAAAAAAAGACCCTTTTTTTAAAAGAATCTTCTTTTCTAAGCTTACTTCCAAGCATTCTTTTGAAGCGTATAACTGTCTTTAAACCACTCGTTTGTATCCAGCGCATCCTTAAAACTACCAACAAAAGTAATTTTATTATCTTCTAAAATAGCAATCTTTGAAGTAAGTAAAAAATCGGTAAATCTATGAGTTACATGAATGCAAGTTCTCGATTTTGAAACACGTTTTATCGTTTCAATTACCAGTAATTCGGTTTTAGAATCTAAATGACTCGACATTTCATCAATAATTAAAATAGGGGGATTCCAAACAATCGCACGAGCGATAGATAAGAGTTGTAATTCACCCTCACTAAAAGAAGTTTGAGAAAAATTAGTATCAAGACCATTTTTATAATTATTCACTACTTCATCCATACCAACTAGTTTTAAAGTGGATAAAACCGTTTCTTTTGATATTTGATGGTTTGCAAAACAAATATTGTCATAGATTGTTCCTTGAACTACATGATAATCTTGTGCTACATAACCAAATAACTTATACTTTTCTTCATCAGGAATGAAGAAAGGAGGAACTCCACAAATATTTACCTCTCCCTTTGTCGGTTTAAAACTCCCCATAAGTAAATGTAGGAAAGTACTTTTACCTCCCCCGGTTCGCCCCATAACACATAAGGGAATATCCTTTTGAATGGATATGGAGATATCTTCTAATACCGCTTTAGAGTTGTCGTATTGAAAACTACAATTATTAAATACAATCATATCCTCTTTAGAGTAGATATTTCGATTTAACATATCCACTGATATCAAACTTTGCTCTTTAGAATAATCACGATTCTTTTCTTTAAAGAATGCTTGTATTCTTTTAACTCCAGAAGTAACTTTTTGAAGGCTTTGTAACTCCATTCCTAAATTATTCACAGGGTTAAATAAGTCACTAATATATTGAATCGAAGCTCCAAGTAAACCAATCGTTAAACCGATGACTTCCGGATTGAACTCTCCAATTAAAAGTATAAGGAAAATTAAAATACTTGAAAATACCTTTACTAGAGGGGAATAGATGGAATCATAAAAGTTACTTCTTCTCATATCATTAAAATGTTGATTCAGCAAATCTTCAAACTTTGATTCCATAAAGGGGCCTGCTTTATATAGTTGAATCATTTCAATATTATTTGAAGTTTCCGTAATATGATTCGATATGTTTGCTAAATCCTCCCGACTTTTTAAAAGTGATTTTAAAGTTCTTTTTCGAAAATAATAAGTTAACAAAATAATGAATGGTAAAGAGACTAAAGAGAATATACCTAGAGCTACTTTAAAAAGAAACATCATAACTACAATTCCAATAATTTTAGCAAGATCAAATACCATCCCAATAATATCTTCTGTGAATAATGAATTAACAAGCGTAACATCATTTACAAATAAAGAAGTCGTGGCACCTGGAGCAAGATTTGATAGATATTCATGATTTATTCTTTCAAGTTTTTTTGCCATTTCGAGTCTTAACTCTTTTGTTATAGATTCACCAATGTGAATTAAGATGATTTGTTTTATAAATTGTGCAGTTTCTTGAAGTACATAGATACCAATATAAATAAAACAGATGAGAAGAATGGATTGAAAAGTAGGGTTCGCACTTTTAAAGAAGTTATCTAATAAATACTTAGTAATCTGAGCGGGGAGTAATGAAACAGCTAGTAGAATTAATAAAATAACAATTAAGCCTATCAATTGGAGAAGATGTTTTCTAAGAAATATAGTAAATACTCGTTTCATACTAGACTCCTCACTTGAAGATCAAATACTTCTTTATATTTTTTGTTTGTTTTATAAACCTCTTCATGATTAGAAATCATTGTGGATTTCCCATCAAGCATTAATACATTCGTAAATTGTGGGAACTGAAATACTTGATGAGAAGTCATTACGACAATATGGTTCCCTATTTCACTTAATAAATCATTCACCATCGCTTCTGAGGTAGATAAATCAAGAGAACTAAAAGGGTCATCAAATACCCAAATAGGACGGTCAGCATAAAGTGCTCGAGCATACGCAACCCGTAATTTCTGTCCTCCTGATAATTTATTACCACTTGGTCCGATTTCTTGATAGATTCCTTTTTCAAAGGTAGAAATATCTACATCAAGCCTTGCTAAATATAGACATTTACTCAGTTTACCTTCATCAAATGTATTGGATAAAGTTATATTTTCTACAAGGGTCCCACTAAATAAATAAGCATCATGTGAAACATAGGAAAAATACTGGCTTCTTTCTTTAAAAGACAATTGATTTAAATCGATATCCCCATAAATCAGTTTCCCAGTAGATACACAAATTCCCAATAAAGATTTTAAAAGCATAGTTTTACCACTTGCAACACTACCAGTAACACCAAGAATTGTTCCTGTTTTTAAGGTTACATTCAAGGAATAATCTAAGGTATGACTACTCAAGGGACTAAAATCAACAAATTGTAATGAGTTAAAGGGAGTTATTCCATTACTGGTTGTCGATATTCTAGGTTGAAGATTGGGTTTTACCCGTTTCCAACTAACTCTTGCTTTTTGAATTGAATTAAAAAGTTTATTTACTTTCGAAGACTTTTCAGTGAATAATAGAAACAAACTCATATATGCAAAGAAATCACCCGATGTCCATTGATTGCTAAATACGTTTTTAAAGCCAAAATAAGCCACAAATCCGACTCCGAGCATAGATATTGCATAATAAATGGGTTTTAAGGCCATATTCAAAAAATCGGCTGAAATCGCCTCATTTTTAAGTATTGATAAATCATACTCATAAGATTGAATCTTAGTAGTTAAGGAGTTATGGAACCTATAGTCTTCACAATTCTCTAATAAATCATAAGTAACAGCAGTTAGATTTGACATACTTTTTCGGTACGCTTGATTTTTTTTATAAACTGCTTTCCGTAATAAAAGCGACAATAATAGCGTTAAAGGAATAAATATACAAGAAAATAACGTAGTATTGAAATCCATTAACACCATAGTAACAAAGTAAGAAATCATTAATACTCCTGTATCGAAAATTTCAGTAAGGGTTTTTCTTATTCCTTCACATACATCTTCCACGTCCCCTGTAAGAATGGTTAATTTATTGGATGATACATCTAGATTATTACAAGTTTGTTCTTGTAAGAGTAGGTTATAAAACACTCTCCTCATTTTTCTTAAAGTCCTCACCGAGAATTCTCGAACGATAAAACGTTTAAAGAAACGATTGGTTTGAATAAATAAAACAAACAAGAAATAATATAAGCCTAATCGTATAACTATGTCATAACTCTTATTTAAGTCAATCGCATCAATGATGTTACCCAACATTTTAGGAGTGAATGACATTCCAATATCAAATATAAGGCCTGTAACAACTAAAAGAATTAATAATACATATTCTTCCTTCAAGTAAGAACTTAATTTATCGGGTTTTTTATTAACACAATTCATATCATATGTCCTTGAAAGAAGTAATTCTTTCTATCTTACTTTTGATATATATTTTATCTAAGACTTTTAAAAAACAATTGAGTTCAACTGAATCAATATCTTTAAACAAATAATCATAGTATCTACTTTCACAATTTGTCAATTGTTCTTTATAAGACTGCGCTTTTAAAGTAAAATACAATTCATTTTTTCTAAGATCTATCGTACTTTGTTTTCGAATAACTAAACCTTCTTTTAGTAAGTGATTTGTATATCTTGTAATTAATGATTTATCACAACAAATATAATTTCTTGCTTCTTCTTGGCTACATCCTTCGTGATGCCGAATGTAATGTAAAAGTTGTAGTTCCGAGTAATTTACTAACAAATCTTTTAGTTGTTGTTGACTATATAATTCACAGACTCTGGCAATTTTCGTTATTTTTCGGTATTCTGAATTCATAAATGCTCCTTTGGTTGATATGTCAACTAATATATTTATATAATAAGAGGCCAATAAAAATATTGGCCATAAATTTATTTCTTAATAGGTGTAATCTTTGTTTTATTGCCCATATAAGGTTGTAACGCCTTCGGGATTAAAACGGATCCATCTTTTTGATAATTATTTTCAAGTACCGCAATGAGCCCTCTTGGAGTAGCAACAACTGTATTATTCAAAGTAGAAACAAGGTAGGTACCTTTATCGCCTTTTGTACGAATTGAAAGACGTCTTGCTTGAGCATCTCCTAAAGTAGAGCAGCTTCCAACTTCGAAATATTTTTGTTGTCTAGGACTCCAAGCCTCAACATCACAAGATTTTACTTTTAAATCCGCTAAGTCTCCTGAGCAACATTCAAGAGTTCTCACAGGAACATCTAAACTACGAAAGAAATCCACTGTAAACTTCCACATTTTGTTATACCAACTCATTGCATCTTCGGGTTTACACAATACAACCATCTCTTGTTTTTCAAATTGATGAACTCGGTATAACCCTCGTTCTTCAAGTCCATGTGCTCCAACTTCCTTACGGAAGCAAGGAGAATACGAGGTTAGTGTTAAAGGTAAATCCGTTTCTGGAATAATTTGATTTTTAAATCTACCAATCATCGAGTGTTCGGAAGTCCCGATTAAATAGAGGTCTTCGCCTTCAACTTTGTACATCATCGCACCCATCTCTTCAAAAGACATTACTCCATTTACAACGTCACTATGAATCATGAAAGGAGGAATACAATATGTAAAACCTTGATCAATCATAAAATCCCTTGCATAAGACAACATCGCAGAATGAAGTCTAGCACAATCACCAATTAAATAGTAAAACCCATTCCCGCTCGTTCTACCAGCAGAATCTTTATCGAGTCCGTTAAATGACTGTAATATATCCGCATGATATGGAATTTCATAATCGGGGACAACAGGGTCTCCAAATCTTTCGTTTTCTACATTACAAGAATCATCTTTACCAATAGGTACCGAAGAATCAATAATATTGGGAATCACCATCATAAGTTCATTTAACTTTGAAGTTAAACTCTCCTCATTTGCTTCTATCTCAACTAAATGATTGTTGATTTCAACAACCTTATTACGAATTGTGGTAGCTTCTTCAACTTGCTTATTACGCATAAGAGCACCAATCTCACTCGATTTATCATTTCTCTCTTTACGTAAATTATCCCCTTCAAGTTTTAAAGCACGAATGTTTTTATCTAATTCAATCACTTCATCCACTAGAGGTAATTTCTTATCTTGGAATTTCTTTTTAATGTTTTCTTTTACAATTTCAGGATTTTCTCTCACAAACTTAATATCTAACATAATTTTTACACTCTCTTCTATTTATTTCTTAATTATATTCTATCACAATTTCAATTTGGTCGCAAGTAAATTTCTTTATTATGTATTTAAACGTTATTTTATCTCATCGATTATTTCCTAACATTTACAAAACTCAAACAATATACGAACAAAATTTAATAGTAATATTTGGTTCTAAATAAGAAAAATGATGAAAGAAATCCTTCATCATATCTTCTTTATTGACTAATAGAATCTAAATATTCTAAGCAAGAACTAGAGACGTTCGCCGCATCTGATATAGCAGTTGTTAATTGTCTTACTTTTTTTGCTCGACAATCACCCGCAACAAACACACCCGGCATCGACGTAACTCCATCCTCGTTTGCTTCTACATAATTAACAGGTAAATCTAATAAATCACAGACTACCTTCGTACTTGGAACTCCACCAATAGCTATAAATAATCCATCGATTGAAAGAGTAGTAAGAGAATTATTTAGAACATTTTTAATCGTTATTGCTTCAAGTCTTTTCGCACCAATTAATTCAACCACTTCATTATTTAAAAGGAAAGTTACATTATCACATTTTTTTAATTCTTCAACAAGTGATACATCACTTCTAAGTTTCTCTGAATGATGGATAACATATACTTTTTTTGCTATCTTTTGAAGATACAATGCATCCGTCATAGCACTACTTCCACCACCTACAACGCAAACCGTCTTATCACGGAAGAAAGCACCATCACATACAGCACAATAGGATATTCCTCTACCCGTAAGTTCTTTTTCATTCGGAAGATTCAAGAGCCTATGCTTCGCACCCGTTGCAAATACAACGGATTTAGCCTCATAAGTTAAATCATCAGTTGAAACAATAAACATTCCATTATTTTTTTTCACATGATCAACGAGGCTGTAAACAACAATTGTTCCTAGTTCTTCAATTTGAGAAAGAAGCGCATCCGCAAAGTCTAACCCTTTTACATGAGGAAGCCCAGGGTAATTATCGACTTCATAAGTCTGAGTAATTTGGCCGCCAATAACATTCCCCTCAAAAAGAATAACGCTTTTCCCAGCCCTTCTTAGATAAAGGGCAGCAGTCATACCACTGGGCCCTCCACCTACAATTGCAACATCATACATAGAGTTCTCCTATTCATTGATAAAATCTTTGATTGCGGAAGCTCCTTCATACTTTAGAACTTCAGAATCTTGAATTACTACTAAAGTAGGGGCAGTATGAATATCATACTTTTCTACTAATGAAATATTTTCAGATGCTAGTTTTTCTTCATAGTCTATATTTGCTTGTTTTAAAAGTGTTTTAGCCATCTTACAATTTGGACAAGTAACGGTCGAGAATAAGTAAATCTTCGCATTTTTCTTATCAACTTCATTATACGACTCTTTTACTTTAATAATACATTCTTCTTGTTCTTCCTTTAAATCCTTCGCAAAATGAGCTTGTTTTAAAGTAGAATTGGAAATATCATAGGTCTTCCGTTCTTTAAATTCTTGCGTTTTTCCATTATTCCAGTTTTTAACAGGACGATAATAGCCTGTAATTCTACTCCATACTTCCGTCTCTTTACCACACATTGGGCACTTATATTGTTCTCCTACAAGATATCCGTGTTCCGGACAAATTGAATACGTAGGAGACATTGTATAATAAGGTAACTTATAGTTCTCAGCAATCTTCTTTACTAGTTGAGCAGCGGATTGCCAAGATGGCAACTTTTCACCAAGGAAGGCATGGAATACAGTGCCAGAAGTATATAACACCTGAAGTTTATCTTGTATATCCAAAGCATCAAAAATATCCGATGTAAAACCAACTGGTAAATGAGAACTATTTGTGTAATAAGGAGTTTCCCCTGGTTTTCCAGCCGTAATAATATCTGGGTATTTTGCAACATCATGTTTAGCAAGGCGATACGCAGTAGATTCAGCAGGAGTAGCTTCCAAATTATACAAATCACCATACTTCTCTTGATAAATAACAAGTCGATTTCTCATATGATTTAATACTTCTTCCGAAAACTTCTGAGCAGGAACTTCTGTTAAGTTCTCACGTAACCAACAAGCATTCAAACAAGCTTCATTCATACCCACTAATCCAATCGTAGAAAAGTGGTTTTTAAATGTGCCTAAATAACGCTTTGTGTAAGGATAAAAATTATTGTTTAATAAATCGGTAATTATTTTTCTTTTTGTAGAAAGAGAACGAGCGGATACATCCATTAAATGATCCAGTCTTGAATAAAATTCATCCACCGTCTTAGATAAATAAGCAATACGAGGAAGATTAATTGTAACAACACCCACAGAACCTGTAGATTCACCAGAGCCAAAGAAGCCACCTGATTTCTTTCTTAATTCTCTTAAATCAAGTCTTAATCTACAGCACATACTACGAACATCACTCGGTTCCATATCTGAGTTAATATAATTTGAAAAATAAGGAGTCCCATATTTTGCGGTTATCTCAAATAACAAACGATTGTTCTCTGTATCACTCCAGTCAAAATTCTTTGTTATTGAATAGGTAGGGATAGGGTATTGGAAACCTCTTCCGTTCGCATCTCCTTGTAACATAACTTCAAGGAATGCTTTATTTACCATATCCATTTCTTTTTTACAATCTTTATATTTAAAATCCATAATCCTACCGCCAACAATTGCGTATTGTTCAGCAAGGTCATTTGGAACTGTCCAATCTAAAGTAACATTCGTGAAAGGAGCTTGTGTTCCCCAACGGCTTGGAGTATTCACCCCATATATAAAGGATTCAACACATTGCTTAACCTCACGATAGGATAAATTATCCACTTTTACAAATGGAGCAAGATACGTATCAAAACTAGAGAATGCTTGAGCACCCGCCCATTCATTTTGCATAATCCCTAAGAAGTTTACCATCTGGTTACATAAAGTAGAAAGATGCTTTGCGGGGGCACTCGTTATTTTACCAGCTACTCCACCCAATCCTTCTTGGATTAATTGCTTTAAACTCCATCCCGCACAATAGCCTGTAAGCATGGACAAATCATGTAAGTGAATATCTGCATTGCGATGTGCTTCCGCAATTTCTTCATCATAGATTTCAGATAGCCAATAATTTGCGGTAATGGCTCCCGAGTTTGAAAGAATCATTCCACCAACAGAATAAGTAACTGTTGAATTTTCCTTAACACGCCAATCTTTTACATGTACATAATTATCAACGACTTCACGATAATTTAGAAATGTAGAATGTGCATTTCTTACTTTTTCTCTTTGTTTACGATAAAGAACATAGGCTTTCGATACTTCAGTATACCCCGCAAGACCTAGAACTTTTTCAACACTATCTTGAATTTCTTCAACTTGAATTAAATTATCTTTCACTTTTGAAGAAAAATCAGCAGTTACTTTTAAAGTAAGTAATTGAATTATATCTTCATTATATTCTACTTTAACCGCTTCAAAAGCTTTTGAAATTGCAATTTCAATACGATGAATATCAAAATCTACAATGCTACCATTTCTTTTTATTACTTTATACATGTTATATCCCTCTCTATAATTATAAAATATCAATATATTAGTCCAAACCTCTTAACTCGGCTTGGGGTAAAATTCTTTGTACACTACGAATAAGATCATGCATCTCATCCGGGGTATAGCCAACCATATTTGGTTCCATCAAATGTTTTGAATCTACAAAGTTTTGTAAATAATACGCTTTACAACCAATAAGCGATGAAGCAATTGATTCTAAAGATGCTTTCGTGTGAAAGTTTTTCACAACAGTTGTTCGAAATTCATATTCGATACTGCTGTTTAATAGTATCATTATACTATCATTAATTAAATCATAATTTGTTTTAACACCACAGGTTTCATTATAACGGCTACGGTCATTTTTAACATCCATCGCCACATAATCAACCAAATGATTAAGAATTAAATACTGTAATAATTCAGGATTTGTTCCATTGGTATCCAACTTAACTAAAAATCCCTCTTTGTGAATTTTATCAAGAAAGTCTGGTAAATCTTTTTGAAGAGTAGGTTCACCGCCACTAACACATACACCATCTAGTTTATTATGGCGAGTCTTTAAAAACGCAAAGAAATCACATTCATCAATATCATTTGTGGGATTTAATACTACTTCCGCATTATGACAAAAAGGACATCTAAAATTACAACCAGGAGTAAAAATAGTACAAGCAATTTTACCTGGATAATCTAAAAGTGTTAGTTTTTGAATACCATCTATTTTCATATTTCCTCCTTTCTTAATTTTCTATATTGCTTTTTTTAGAGTATTTATATCATACCACAAATCGTTAAAGATTAGTAAAACAACGCTTATGAAAATGATTTTCATTAAGGAAAATAGGCGGTTCGGAAGCGTTTGTTAAATGTATATTTCCTATTTTATTTATATTTATAGACTATCAAAAAAACTATGTTTTACTTAACAAAATTAAGAATATAACAATGAAGAATATATATAAAAATTAATGATTAAAGTCTTTTTTTTAGTATAGAATATATGTATATTTTAAGCACCTTTTAATGAAAATAGAAAGGAAAAAAGGGATTGCTATTAGCAATCCGACTTTAACCATATAATAAAATTTTGACTTAATTTTTCCTTCTGAAAATATATAAAGTGATCAATCCAACACCAAATTCATAAATTAATAAATTCAAATTCTTCTTGCAACTGCAACCACTTTTAGTATCTGTAGGATCTGGTTCGATAACATCATTTAATACTTCAATTGAAATCTCCGCAGTCTTTCCCTCTTGAGTTTGCACCCGAATAATAGATTTACCAACTCCAACCGCTTCAATTCTACCAACGGCGGATACAGTTGCTACTTGCTCATTGGAGGAACTGAAGAAGAGTTTTGTGGTAGTGCCTAGTGGATTAAATTCTACTTTCAACTTTTCCTTATCCCCTATATGAAAACTAGTTGTATTAAGCGAAATTGAAAGATTCTCAGGATAAATTGCTTCCGTAGTTTTTACTTGATACAAAAAAGTAGCGCTATGTGGAGTAGCAGTTCCTGTTTTCGAATAGATAGTAACACTTACATCATAGTTCGTATTGAGTGTTAAACCGGTAATTTTTGTTTGTGAAACTAAACCATCAAAGTATTCTTCTTTGTCTCCAATTTTAATAATACCTTGATAAAAAGAATCTTCTGTATCTTTTATTTCAATAAACAGAGTAACCGAGTTTTGTGTAATATCACCCGGTGAAAAAGAATTTGGAATTGCATATTTTTTACAAGTTTTAGCTTGTATCGTAGGTCCCATTATTTCAGGTTCACCTGTTATTAAAAAATAGGATAATTTAACTTCATAATTTGAATTTGATTTTAAGCCATAAAATGTAGCAATTCTATCTTTAACTTCTACTTTTTTATCACCCATAGTTGCATAAATAAGTCCTACGGATGAAGCAATTTTAGAAAGTTTTACTTGAACACATCCTTCTTCAATGTTACTTTGAATACCCTCCACAAGCGGTTCATCTACAACGACAAGATTGGCGTTCGCAACAAGTCTTTCGTGACCATCAGATGGTGAATTAACAATATCAAAGCCACCTTCTTTATTCGCAACAATCATACAAGAAGAACCCCCACCATCATAATTGAACACTTCATTTGCGTCATATTTATTCATATAGTAATATGCAATTTCCTCATAAGAAAAGCCGCATGCACCCTTTGTTTCTTGTCGACCATCCACAACACTTAAAGCAAAGGAACCATCTTTTTTAATAACAAAAACAGTCCTTGGATGCTGACCAGAAACATAATTAACATTTGAGTTATCAACCCCATCTTTCACAATTTCAGTAAAGCAATGAGTTCCACTATATATATTCGAATATTCACTTTTTAAATCGTGTTGACAAACAATGGAACTATCCTTAGGATTAATCCAATTTAATTTATTGAATTCAGCGTTCTTCGATACAAAATAATAAATATACATCCCGACATTTTTATAATCAAAATCAATGGATTCACTCTTCCCTAGATACTTTCCTTGGCAGAACACATCTCTTTTAACTCCTTCACTACTAGGAGATGATTCATCGTATTTCAACATTTGGCCTTTCATCCGATAGATTAAGGAATTCGTAAAAGTTGTATCGCCTTTATAACTTGGAAGTATAATACTAATCTCACCATCTAAGGGTTCTTCATTTACTTTTGAAATCCGAAAATTCAAAGGAGTTAAGAGGTTATCAAGGTATGAATATAGCCCAAAATCTATTGTATACATATTTTCTCCCCAGATACCCCCTCCATAATATATCGCTTGCTTCCCCGTTTTATCAAAACCTAGAAAAGAATACTTTTCATCTCCTGTATTTCCATGCCCATTTCTTAATCGATAGTTTAAACCACCAATAATTTGAGGTCCATCTTGTAATTCTCCAACATTACTCGTATTTGTGATATCCAACCAATTGTTGGTTCCAGCAATGACTTTTTTCCCCGGGTGTTTATCTTCATAATCCTTGGCAATAGATTCAAGGGTAAAAGAGCCCCACGAATTCTCAACACCGCTATGCCTTGCCCATTGGACAATTTGAGGTTTCGAAGTTTTGGGGACATTTAAAGTGAAAATTCTTTGTGCCCGTTCCCGATTCGATTCAACATACGTACTAGTACTTATTCCTTCCTCAACATCAAGCGTTACACCATATCCTAAATCCTTTGTAGATTTGGTTATATCTTTCCACGTTACATTTGATGCAGAATATGAAATTAAAGTGATAGACGTAAAAATAAATAAAAGTAATAAAACTATATGAATAACCTTTTTCATGCAAAACCTTTCTTCCTTATTATATAAGTATTATTATATCTTCATAACAGTATCCCAGACACTCCAAATAACCGTTCGAAGATTTCCGACCTTCTTACAATCGCCAACGATATGAACATTTTTTCCTTGTTTAACAATTGGAGAAGGATTATACCCGATAGACATTATTACACTATCGCATTTAATGCTATCTAAATTATTATTCTTATCGAGAATCGTTACACTATCTGAAAGAACTTCTTTTAAAGTGGATTCTAAATGTACTTCGATTTTATGATATAAAAAGTAATCTCTTAAATATGAACTGTTGGCAAGGCACAAACCCGATTGATGCATTAAATCGTTTTGCATTTCCACAAGAATTGGAGTCTTCCCTTGTAAAAATAAATTATAAGCAATTTCGCATCCGGTCAAGCCACCACCAATAATTGCTACAGTATTACCTACTTCTTTCGTACCATTTAAATACTCACAAGCTTCAATTGTATTTTCAATACCTTTGATAGGTGGTTTCTTCGGAGTAGAGCCTGTCGCTATAATATATTCATCATAATTTAATTTTGATAAATCTGTAATCTCTGTGTTATATTTTACTTCAATGTGATTTAAACTAATCTGATTTTTGTACCATTCAATTAACATTCGATCTCGTTCTTTAAATACCATATTGGATGCTGGAATAAATACTCCGCCTAGGATGGATGTTTTTTCAAAGATTGTCGGTTTATGGCCTCTTTTTAATGCTAACAAAGCGGCTTCCATTCCCCCTATGCCACCACCAATTATTGCTATACTTTTCGGGTGATTTGTTTTCTCTATTTTATAAACATTGTGTTGCATCGTCATTGGGTTTAATGCACATCTTGCCATATGTATCGAGTCTTCCAATGTCTGATCATTTGCAACACCTTTATAGTGACACATTGTGAAACAAGCATTATGACAATAAATACAAGGTTTGATTAATGCTTCTTCATCATTCATCAATTTTGTTACCCATGTTGGATCCGTTAAAAACTGTCTTGCAAATCCAACCGCGTCTAATTCATGAAGTTCTACTGACTTTGCGCCGGTATCAACATCCATCCTTCCAGCACAAACAACTGGAATCGATACAAATTTTTTGATATCTTTTACTTCTTCTAAATTACAATTGTCATTCATATAAATAGGAGGATGAGCCCAATACCAACTATCATATGTTCCATTGTCACAATTTAACATATCATAGCCCGCATCCTGTAGATACTTTGATGCAATCTCACTCTCTTTTAAATCCCGTCCTACTTCTATATAATCTTCACCGGGCATAGCTCCACTTCGAAAACCTTTAGTTTTAGAAACAACAGAATATCTTAAAGACACTGGATAGTCTTTTCCACAAGATTTCTTAATTGCTTGTACAATTTCCACTGGGAAACGGTATCTATTTTCAAAACTACCCCCATATTGATCTAACCTTTGATTCGTATAAGGAAGCGTAAATTGATCTAACAAATATCCTTCATGAACAGCATGCACTTCAACTCCGTCTACACAGGCTTCCATACATAATTTAGCAGTTTTAGCAAAAGCATCTACCATCTTTTGAATTTCTTTAATTAATAAAGGACGAGATTGTAACTTATCACTCCACCTATTTGGTGTGGTGCTAGCACTTGCACAAAGATAATCAACATTGAGTACTGGCTTTGCAAGAAGACCTAAAAACTTATTAGAACCTAATAGTTCCATCGTGTGATTGACCGCCATTGCACGTCCAAATCCTGCTGTTAGTTGAATGAAGAGTTTGGCACCAGTTTTATGGAATTCATCCATAAATTCTTTTAAATCTTTAAACATCTTTTTATTTTGATATAGCCATCGACCCAGTATAGGGTCTTTGATTGGCGCAATTCCTGGAAGAATTAGCCCAACATTATTTTGAGCGCGTTCAAGGATAAAGTTTGCGGCTTCCTTATCAAAATGATTGGGTTCCATCCAACCAAAAAGTGATGTACCTCCCATAGGACACATTACGATACGATTCTTAATCTCTACATTCCCTACCTTCCATGGTGTAAATAATGCATTTAAATTTTCTCTCATATTTTTTCTCCTTTACTTATTTGGTAAATCAAACTTTTCTAAATGTTCAATTGAATAGATATTATCTAATAAAATCTTAGTCTTAACAACCATAATATATCGCTCGATTTCATCAATTTTAGTATATACACCTTCCATCACTAAATAACACTCGTCTTGTTTTGAATAATATACCACACGTATCATATCATATAATTTAAGACTTCTTAATACTTCATTTAATTCATCATATTGGTCGCTTGATAAAGTCGACCTTTCTACTTTAATTTTTTCTTGTTCTTTTAAAGACTCGCTGAATCCAGATAATGCTGAAAAGGGTAAAAATATTTTTGCTCGATCATTTATTTTCATCTTCGCCACTATTATGACCTCCAATCAATTTGTTTCTTTTTATCATTGTTGCGGAATCTAAGAGATTCATTCCTTTTAATATCGAGTTTTTCCCATAGCGTGCTTTCAAATCATTTATTGTTTGTTCAACGACACGTTCTTTTTTCACCTTCACTGTATCCGTAAATAACCCTAACTGTTCATACATTTCAAGTTGGATACTTCCAAATGAAATCCCAATTCTTCGAATCATAAATTCCTCTAAACAAATCCTATCAAATAAATCCACAAATGGGGTAACGAGCTCCGAGTATACATTGGTATGGTTAATTAGTT
>CAYYTE010000013.1:0-25763 GCA_964474685.1 uncultured Staphylococcaceae bacterium
ATCTGCTTAATTAAAGCGGATACTTTTTTTGTTGCATTTGATGTTACAATTTACCAAAATCTCATTTCTAGATTTTTTTATTGTGTAATAGGTTGAAATAATTCGGATAAAATGATAGAATATAAAGTAATAGATTGTTTCTTTTCATTGATTAAGAATAGTTTTGGAGGGCAATATGAGTGAGAGTAATAAATGGATAGACTTATTAAATCAAGTAGGGGTTGAAGTAAACTATCCTTTAAATGAAGGAAAAATTACAAATGTATTGGTGAACCAAGAAAAAGAAACTTGGCGTATTTTTGTAAACTTACCGGTTGCTCTAAATTACTCGGATTTAAACAAAGTAATGAATCAAGTGAATGATTATTATACGATGCAAACGGGTGTCAAACATGTCTTTTTTACTTTTTCGTTAGATTGTAACACTTGTTCAGATGAACTGTTACTTGAATATTTTGATGAAGGGATTATCCAATGCGCTAATGTTAAAAAAAGTTTACTTTTATTGCAATCTTATAAACACGTTGCGAAGAATGGGCGCATTCAATTCTTTACAAGTAGTACTCAAGAAGAAGCAATTATAAAAAAATGTGCAAATACTATTTTAAAGTTTTTAAATAATTATGGGTTATCCGAAGTGATTTGTGAAATAGTTATAGATGATGAATTGACAAATCCTTTAGAAGCGAAACAACAAGAAAATAAAAGAATGCAACAACAAGATGAAGCGAGAGCCTTAGAAGAATATCATTTTAAACAAGCATCCAGTGTTGCATCATCAAATCTAACAGAAATTCCTTTGTATCGCAGTAAAGATACATTACAAATTGCAATTTCTGATGTTCCTTCTACGAGTATGGAAGTAGAAAGTTTTAAACAAGTAAATGGTACAAATAAAGTGAATATTATTGGTACTTTAGATAGTCATGAATTGAAGAATTTAAAGTCAAAGAAAACAGGAAAAGAATATCATTTATTTCAAGGGATTATTACTGATACAAAAGATTCTATTGTCATTAAACGTTTCTATAAAGATTTTGAACAAGAATTGTTTGAACACGATATTAAAGATAAAGAGCGTATTAGTATATCAGGAACAATACAATGGGATGATTTTTTAAAAGATGTGGCAATTATGTGTGATCGCTTAGTATTGTGTGGGGAAGATTGTTCGAGAAAAAGATTTGATGAAGCAGCAGAACACCGAGTTGAATTACACGCTCATACAAAAATGAGTGTGATGGATAGTATTTTAAATGTCGATGAGTATGTTTTACAAGCGGCAAGGTTCCATCATAAAGCTCTTGCGGTATGTGACCATGCAAATTGTCACGTACTTCCTGAGTTCTTTCAACTCGCTCATAAACAAGGATTGAAGCCGATAGCGGGTGTGGAAGCATATTATGTGGATGATACGAATTTAAAAATTGCTTATAGTGAAGAAGATATTCCTTTAAACAACACAACGTATGTTGTATTTGACCTTGAAACTACGGGGTTTTGTATCAACTTTAATGAGATTATTGAAATTGGTGCTGTTAAGATAAAGAATGGTATTGTTTTAGACCAGTTTTGTGAGTTTATTCATCCAAAAGATGCGATTGGAAAAACGATTACCGATATTACAGGTATTACCAATGAAATGGTAAGCGATGCTTCGAATATTGAAGACATCTTACCTAAGTTTGTTAATTTTATACAAGGCTCGGTATTAGTGGGTCATAATGTGTCTTTTGATTTGGACTATTTATATGAAAATATGAAAAGGCAAAAACTCTTTAATAAACCCTTCCCCGCAATTGATACGATGAACCTTGCTAAAGTATTATATGGTAATAAAGGATTAAAACGGTTTAACCTTTCTGCTGTCGCAAAATACTTAAAAGCGGAAGTGGAACAACAACATCGTGCGGTACATGATGCAAGGACTACTTATAATGTGTTTTCTAAAATGTTAGGGGATTTATCGGATTTAGGTATTAAGAATTATAAAGATATAAATACTATAATTAATCCTGAGGAATTATTTAAATATGTTATTCCTCGTCATATTAACTTACTTGTTAAAAACAAAACTCCTGGGTTAAAGAATTTCTATAAAATCATTACCGATTCACATACAACCCATCTTCAAAAGGATGCAACCCTTCTTAAAACTGTATTAGTTAATAACCGTGAGGGACTTCTTGTTGGAAGTGGTTGTTGTAACGGAGAGATATGGCGTTTGGCTTTTGAAAAAACAAAGGATGAATTACTGGAAGCGATGGCTTTCTATGATTATATTGAAGTTCAACCACCAATTGAATATGAGTTTTTAATTGAAGATTGGCCGGATATTGAAAAAGGTAGAGCCTATATTAAAGATTGTATAAAAGAAATTATTGATTGTGCAAAAGAATTAAATAAAACGATTGTTGCAACAGGAGATGTTCATGAATTGTTACAAGAGGATTCTGAATATCGAGAAATCTATATTAATGTACCTAGGTTAAATGGGCTTCCCCAACATGACCTTGTAAGGTATAAAACAGTTCCGGATATGCATTTCAGAAATACATCGGAGATGCTTGAAGCGTTTGGTTTCTTGAAAAAAGATCTGGCATATGAGATTGTTGTAACAAATACTTGTAAGATTGCTGATTCAATTGAAGACTTTAATTTGTTTCCGGATAAACTATTTGTTCCAGAAGATGATACATTTAAAGACTTATTAGGTGTACCTTCAATGAAACAAGCGGTTCAAGATATTTCTTATAATAAAGCTAAAAGTTTATATGGAGAAAACCTTCCTCAATATGTAAAAGAACGTTTGGATAAGGAACTTTCAGCAATCATTGGCCATGGTTTCTTTTCGGTATATTACATATCGCATTTACTTGTAAAAGATTCCAATGACCATGGTTATGTTGTTGGTAGTAGAGGTTCCGTAGGGTCGAGTGTAGTTGCATATTTTATGGATATTACGGAAGTAAATGCTTTAAAACCACACTATTTATGTCCGAAATGTCATCGTTCCTATTTTAAATTCAATAATGAAGAAAAAAAATTATATAATGTTCTCATACCCGAGGATATTGACAAAGAACTACAAAAGGTCCATGTAGGTATGGATTTAAAAGAATTGGAATGTGAGTATTGTCATTGTCCGATGGAAAGACTTGGAATCAATATTGCTTTTGAAACCTTCTTAGGGTTCCAAGGTGAAAAGGTTCCGGATATTGATTTGAACTTCTCAAGTGAATATCAACCCCAGGCACATTTATTTATTCAAAAAACATTTGGAGTGGATAAAGCATTTCGAGCGGGTACTATTACAACTGTGATGGATAAAACAGCTTTTGCGTATGCAAGAGATTATTATGCGAAAATGAATATTGTAAAAAGACAATGTGATTTAGACCGGATTGCGAAGTTTATTGCGGGTTCTAAAAAAACAACCGGACAACATCCGGGGGGAATTGTGGTAGTACCGGAGTATATTGATTATACGGATTTAATCCCAGTTCAATTTCCTCCTGTTTCAAAAGATGTAAATATCGAAGATTTATCTTGGCGTACTTCCCATTATGATTATCATTCATTCTCGGATAATCTATTAAAGTTTGATATATTAGGTCATGATGACCCGACAATTATTAAAGATTTAATGGATTATGTACATGAAAGACAAAGTGAGTTTGCCTTTACGACGGTAGATGAAATTCCTTATGTTGATAAAGAAGTAATTTCCTTATTTTCTTCGAAAGAATCGCTTCATATTATGGGAGAAGATGATGATGCATTGTCGAGTGGTACAATCGGGGTTCCGGAATTTGGTACTAAGTTTGTTCGAGGAATGTTAGAAACAATTAAACCTAAGACTTATAATGATATTATTAAGATATCTGGACTTGCTCACGGTACAGATGTGTGGGCGGGGAATGCTGAAAGTTTATTCTTAGGAAATGTGAAGGACTATGATTTTCCTAAAGTTCCGTTCTTAGATGTTATTGGTTGTCGTGATGATATTATGATCTATTTAATCAATCATTCGGTACCAAGTCATGATGCTTTTACCATTATGGAAGCAGTTCGTAAAGGAAAAGGATTAAAGCCGGCTCAAGAGAAACTGATGAATGATTCCCTTGTTCCCGAATGGTTTATATGGTCTTGTAAGAAGATTAAATATCTATTCCCAAAAGCCCATGCCACTGCTTATGTAATTATGGCACTTCGTATTGCTTGGTTTAAAGTACATAAACCAATCTATTATTATGCGGTTTATTTCTCTGTTCGGGCAAAAGCATTGGATGCGGAAGCATTTGCGAATGGTAAGAATGCGATTAAGAATAGAATTAAAGAAATTGAAAAGAAACAAAACTCAAAAGAAGAAGTAACAAAGAAAGAATTAGACTTATACGATACTTTAAAAATTGCTTTAGAGATGGTATTAAGAGGATATCAATTTAGACAAATTAATTTATTGAAATCAGAAGCAATTAAATTTGTGATTGCGGAAGATTCGAAATCACTCTATTTACCTTTTAGTGCGGTAGATTCTTTAGGTGAAGCAGTAGCGTTTAGTGTAGTAGAGGCAAGAAATAAACAACCATTTACATCGAAAAGGGATCTACAACAAAGAACTTCTTTAAATAAGACTCAACTTGCGAAACTTGAGTTATTAGGTGTATTTGAGGATTTGCCTGAAGAAGATAAGTTATTCTAGTTATATTTATACTTGTTTTATATTATTTATGAAAGGATGAATTTATGAAAATTGCACAAAATTATGTATTTGGACATGTGGAAGGACTTGCGGGTGAAAAAAGAGCTACAATTAAAGGAGTATGTACAAAGACAATTCTATTATTAGGAATTACTTTAGTAGTTGCACTTTTAGGTATTAACTTGTTTCGTACTTTTAATGTAATCACAATGATTCTTTATCTTGGAATCATTATTGCACAATTTGTATTACAAAGAAAGATTTCTAGAAATCCAGGAACTTCAAAAAAACTAGTTATTCCTTATTCAATTCTAGAAGGATGTTCACTTGCAATATTTACAAATATTATTGAATATGGATTAGATATTGGAACAGATGGGAAATCTCTAAATATTGGATTATCAATTAGTAGCCTTGCTTTAATTATTACGATTTCCATCTTCCTTGCTTGTGTAATTTTAATTGGAACCGGGCTTGTGAGACCGAATCAAAAGGTAGTTGGGTTCTTAGGTAGTGCTTTACTTGGAATTGTGATTGCATCGGTTGCCATGCTTCTATTATCTACTATTTTACTTTTAGTTACAAGAAATAGTGCAAACCCGATTAATCTTTTAAAGATTTATCAATTATATTTAGGTGTTGGATTAATCACTGGTTTGATTAGTGTACTAGTCGCTACAGGCTATATTATGGTTACTGTGAAAAGGGCGATGAATATGGTGGATATGGGAATGGATAAAAGCTATGAATGGTATAGTGCTTTTGGTATTGCTATGAATGTGGTATGGCTTTATATGGAAGTTTTAAGAGTTCTTTATTATATTGTTTTACTATTTGGAGGAAATGATCGAAAATGAACGTACTAATTACCGGAGCCTCAAGTGGAATCGGACGAGAAATGGCAAAGATTTTCATTTCTCGTGGAGATAGAGTGATTGTGGTAGCAAGAAGAAGTGAGAGATTAAATGCTTTATGTGAAATGTTTCCAAATGGAAATATAAGAACCATTGTAGCGGATTTATCTCTTACTGATGAGTGCCTTCGCTTATATGAAGAAGTTAAAAATGAAAACATTGATTATCTAATTAATAATGCTGGGTTTGGTTTATTTGGTTCTTTCTTAGATACACCTATTGAAGATGAACTAAAAATGATTCAAGTGAATGATTGCTCTCCACAAATATTAATGAAACTGTTTTTGAAAGATTTTGTAAAAAGGGGTAGTGGGAACGTATTAAATGTTTGTTCGAGTGCCGCATTTTATACAGGTCCTTTTATGGCTACTTATTATTCGAGTAAAAGCTACATATATAAGATGAGCCTTGCTGTTAATGAAGAATTAAGAAGAATGCATTCGAATGTTCATATTAGTGCCTTGTGCCCAGGACCGGTTGCGACAGAGTTTCAAACAGTTGCAAAGGTACACTTTAATGTAAAACCATTAACACCGGAATATATTGCGAAATATGCAATTAAGAAGTTTCTTAAAAATAAGACAATTATTATACCGGGTTGTATGATGAGAATGGGTAAGTTCTTTTCAAGATTTGTATCGGATAAACAAATAACGAAAATGAGTTATCATTTTCAAATGAAGAAAATAAAATAATTTCAATTTCTATTTACTTGAATGCGTATTCATTTATTTCAAATACAAAATGCTTGTTAAATAGTTAAAAAAGTGTTAAAATAATATAGTAAAAAATCATTTTAAAATGATTAATTAGGAGGATTTTAAAAAATGGCTAATGTAAGAGTTGCTATTAATGGTTTCGGCCGTATTGGTCGTTTAGCTTTCCGTCAAATGTGGAATGCTAAAGGTTATGAAATTGTTGCAATTAATGATTTAACAAGTCCAAAAATGCTTGCATACTTATTAAAGTATGATTCAGCACAAGGCAAATATGCTTTAGCAGACAAGGTTACTTGTTCTGAAGATGGTGCTGCTGAAGGCTGGATTGCTGTAGATGGACAAAAGATTCGTATCTATGCAGAAAAAGATGCTGCAATGTGTCCTTGGAAAGCATTAGATGTTGACGTTGTTCTTGAATGTACAGGTTTCTATACATCAAAAGAAAAATCAATGGCTCATATTAATGCGGGTGCTAAAAAAGTTGTTATTTCTGCTCCAGCTGGAAAAGATTTAAAGACTATCGTTTATAGTGTTAATGAACAAACATTAACAAAAGAAGATGCAATTATTTCTGCTGCTTCTTGTACTACAAACTGCTTAGCTCCAATGGCTAAAGTTTTAAATGATTTAGCTCCAATTCAATCTGGTATTATGACAACTGTTCATGCTTATACAGGCGATCAAATGATTCTTGATGGACCTCAAAGAAAAGGTGACTTAAGAAGATCAAGAGCTGGTGCTGAAAATATCGTTCCTAACTCAACTGGTGCCGCAAAAGCAATTGGTTTAGTTATTCCTGAATTAAATGGCAAATTAATCGGTTCTGCACAACGTGTTCCTGTTAAGACTGGTTCTACAACAATCCTTATTGCTGTAGTTAAATCAGAAGTAGAAGTTACACCTGAATCTATCAATGAAGCTATGAAAGCAGCTTGTAAGAACAATGCATCATTTGGCTACAATGAAGATGAAATTGTTTCATCTGATGTTATCGGTATGAACTTTGGTTCATTATTTGATTCTACTCAAACTATGGTTACAAAAGTTTCTGAAGGATTATATCAAGTACAAGTTGTTGCTTGGTATGATAATGAAAATAGTTATACTTCACAAATGGTTCGTACAATTAAGTATTTCTCTGAGAACTGCTAGTTATCAGAAGAACTATTGAATTAATTATTTACAGAAGACATGAATTTTGTTATTCATGTCTTTTTTATTAATAGATAATTTCCTATACAATAAGAATGTATTGTTTTTAATATAAATGATTTTTTTAAATTTAATTCTCTAGTTTGTTAAAAAGCCTTAATTTATGCGTATTTTTCCTATCTTTTTGGCTATTTTAAGTAAAAAAAAGTTGTTAATCGTTTACAAAATGAAATCTATGTGTTATACTATATTAGTAAAAAAGTCTAATTTTACTTAATAAAATTAGCAAATATGAAAAACTTAAGGAGTGAGTATATGTTATCCAAAGGACAAAAAGCTATTTTATATGTAACAGGCATACTTTCTTTCTTTGTTGGTATATTTGTTTTTATTCCTTTCCGTACATTTGGGGGAGTAAATATTGAATCAAATATACTTAAAACAGAGTTAATTATTAAATTAATTGTATTGTTTTTAGTTACATTATTATTATCTATCTATCCAAATATAAAGAAGTATCAAGAAATTAAGAATGGAAGGGAACGCTCGAAAGTTTTTAGTATGGCAAGTTATTTACCATTGACTTGTTATTTAGTGGGACTCCTTTTATTTATTTGTCATACTCTTGGTTACCCATATGTAGTTGGAACGCAATCTCCATTAGGCGATTTTGTAACATCCGTTATTCTTGTGATTATTGTATGTTATTTATGTTTTATGTTATTTGAATTTCATCGTGCTCACAACCTTGTATCCAAATTAAATAAATCAGGTGCCTTAATTGTTGATATTTCTCTACTTGTATTAACCGTTTGTTTTGGTATTATGGCATGGAGAGTAGATTTATCATATTATAGAATCTTTGAATATACAGAAGGATTCTTTGCGACCGGTGATGTTTTCTTATTCATCATTTATGCAATTATTCTTTTTGTGTTTGTTGTATTCTTGTATGGATGGGTTCATACTGTTCGTGTAAATGAACAATCCATTTATGTGAATCCGGCTGACTTTACAACAGGTAAAGAAGAAATGGAACAAACAGAGTACAATCGTGCCTATAATGATATTTTAGATGATTTCGAAAGCTACTTTGATGCGGGTTATCAATTAGAAGAACAACCTAAGGTAGAAGAAAAAAACGAATCTAGTGTTCAAACAGCACCAGTTGAAGAGACGGTTGCGCCTATTGAAGAAGAATCAAAGGTTGTTTATAAAAAAACAGAGCCAGTTAAAGAGGTTTCACCACTCGATGAAACTTTGTTTACAGATGAAAAAGTTTTACCTTTAGAGAAACAAGTTCTTCAATTAAATGTTCAAAAAGTTGTTGCAACAGAGGATGACCAAAAAGAGTTACGTGAAAGAAAAGCGGCAATTGAACAAAAACAAACTGAACTTGCAAAACAAGAGCAAGAATTACTTCTAAAACAAGTTGAACTTGAAAATGTTAAAAAAGAAAAAGTTGCTTCTTTAAAAGAACTAGAGAAACAAAATCTTGATGAACTAGAAAAATATAAAGAACAACTTGAAAAAGAAGTTTTAGAACTAAAAAAAGGCTTAGATCAAGGTACGAATGAAGAGAAAAAGCATTTAGATGAAGAAGCCGCAAAACTTTCTTTACAAAAACAAATTGAAGAAGAAAAACAAGCTTCAATAGATAAAGCTCCAACTACTGTGAAAGTTAAGAAAGAAATTCGTCCAACGTATCCACAAATTGTTATGTATGCGAAATCATTAGAGGGCGAAGAGATTGTTTGTAAAGGAAATGATAAAGAGACGCAACATAAATACTTTATTAATAAAAAATTGTATTTAGTTACTCAAGAAACAAATAGTGATTATCGTATTTTCTTCCAAGCATCGGAGCAACAAATCTTAAATTATTTGTTAAATTATCCAGGAGTTATAACTGTTGCTAAATCACCTAAAGGTGGTTCCTGGTTAAAATTAACAAATAAAGGAACACTTACAGAAGCATTCTTAAAACAAGTTATTAAAGAGTCAGTTGAAGCTTTCAAAGAGCAAGTGAAAATTGAAGAAGAAAAGAAAAAGCAAGCTCGTGATGAAAAAGCGCGCTTAAAAAAGCTTGAAAAAGAAGCCGCAAAAAAACAAAAAGCGAAAGAATCGTTACAATAGGGAGGTGACACAGTATGCTTAGTGAACAAGAAAAAAAGTTTGTATTTAGTACTAGTGTTGTCTCATTAGTGATTGCATTTGTTGTTTGCATTCCTTTTAGTGTAAGTAAATTTACAAATGTGGAATTTGTTTTAAAATATATTGTAGCACCAATCATTATTGGTATTCTTACAATTCTTAATATGTCCGTTAAATATCGTACATATCGACCTGCTTATCGGTTTGGTACTGTTTGTAGTTTTGTTCCATTATTTAGTTATAGTAGTGCAGTTCTTGTAAATGTATTAACAATATTAGGACGTTCTACGCAAGTATTTACTGGTGGAAATTGGTTAGGAATGATCTTGTGTTTTACAGTTATTCTATTTGCCATTGTTATATTTTCTCACTTCTATTCAAAAATTGTTGTTATATTCTCGAAGAATGAAGCAATCTTTTTAGATGCAATCTTCTTTGTGGCAATGATTATTGATACTTGCTTCTTAGGATATGTTGCTAAAAAGCATATTGCTTTACAAGCACTTACAGGTGGGAATGTATTATTTATAGTTTTAATTGTTCTTATCGGATTAGCTTTAGTTGTCTTACATAGTTTCTCTTTAAGAAAACTTAAAATTGAAGATTCAGAATATAAAGTATTTGATAAACAAGAACTTTATAAGAAATGGATTGGTGAAAGAGAAGAAATATATGCTAAATCAGAAGTAGAAATACTGGATGGTTTATATAATTTTTCGAAAGATCAATTAGGAATTGAAGATAATAAGTTCACTCGTTCGGAAGAAGAATACGGAAAACAAAGTGAAGAAATTGAGACTTTAAAAGTTTCTATTCACAAACTCGAAGAACAAATTGATTATAAGAATTGTGAAGTTTTAGATTTAAAAGAACATGAAAATGCAAATAGCAAGAATATTTCTTTATTAGAATCTCAAATTGAACAGTTAAAAAAACAACTTCTTAAAACGAAAGATGAACTAAAGAAAGTGAATTTTGTTCGTTTAGAAGAACAAGGTGATTCGAAATCATTAGAAAAAGAATATCAAGATTTACATCAAGAGTTTGAAGATTATAAAAAAGCAACGGATGTAACTCGTTTGCATAAATCCGTTGTAGATGAGTTAGAAAAAACTGTAAATGTAAATTATCAAAAAGCACTTCAAAAAGAAACTGCTTATAACCTTGATAAAGCTGCTACATATAAAGCAGTAGATGCAAGAGTAAATGAGCTAGCTAATGATCTATCTAGACAAAAGGCAATGCTATTAAAGGCTTGTGAACAAGAAAAAGCGGATGCTACAGCTAGTGCAGCAAACCTTCGTAAAGCATATGCGCAAGAAGCGTTAGAACTTGCTAAGAATCAAAGTGTTGTTGTACAACCGGTTGTGGAAGAAAAACCGAAAGCACCAAAAGTGAAAAAGGTGATTGTTCCAAGTTATGACCAAATGGTAATGTATGCTCGTTCTTTTGATGTTGAAGGACTTCGTTGTGTGGCAAATGCAACGGAAACAGGACATAAGTTCTATGTTGGAAAAGCACTCTATTTAGTTACTCAAACAACTTCAAATGATTACCGGATTACTTTTACCGCATCTGAACAAGATATTTTGTCTATGTTACTTGCTCATCCTACGGATATTCAAGTAGCAAAGTCACCAAAGGGACATTGGTTAAAATTAACAAATAAAGGCGAATTAACAGAAGACTTTATGAAAGACATAATTCGTGGTTCCTTACAAGCTGTACAAGATGCTGAACAATCGAAGATTGATGCGAAAGTTGCTGAAAAGCAAGCGAAACTTGCATCCAAACTTGCTGAAAAGCAAAGTGAACAATTAGAAAAAGAGCAAGCTCGAAAAGTAGAAGCGGAAGCAAAACAAAAAGCTAAAGCGAAAGAAAAAGCGAAAGCGGATGAAGCTAAAGCCAAGGCAAAAGCTCTTGAAAAAGCGAAAGCGGATGAAGCTAAAGCCAAAGAAAAAGCTAAAGCGAAGGCGGAAGCTGATAAATTAAAAGCAAAAGAAAAAGCTAAGGTAGCGGCAGAAAAGGAAAAGGCAAAAGAAAAAGCCAAAGCTGCAGCAGAAAAAGAAAAAGCCAAAGCAAAAGCGAAGGCGGCTGCAGAAAAAGAAAAGGAAAAAGCTAAAAAAACGGTTAGTAAACCTGTGAAAAAGGTAGAGAAACCGGTTGAGAAGAAGGCTTAAATAGTAAATAAAGCGTTGATGAAGATAAGTACAACTATTAAATAGTTTAGAGAAAGATTGGGTAGTGAAAAATCTTATATTTAATTTTTGGAAGCTACTTCGGAGTGGAATTAAAATTTCCCGTTTGTTGCGTTAAAACATAAAAGGTAATAATTATGGTGGACCATTATGATTATTATAAATTAGGATGGTACCACGTTGAAACGTTCCTAGAGAAATCTAGGGGCGTTTTTTATTTTGAAAGGAGCTTTTATGAAATATTTAAAAGGATCTGAGATTCGGTCGATGTGGCTTGAATTTTTTAAAGAAAAAGGGCATGCAATTATTCCAAGTGCAAATTTAATACCGGTAAATGATCCAAGTATCTTATGGATTAATGCAGGAGTTACACCTCTTAAAAAGTATTTTGATGGAAGAGAAAAACCAGTAAATCCGAGAATGACGAATGCTCAAAAATCGATTCGTACGAATGATATTGAGAATGTTGGAAAAACATCGCGTCACCATACTTTCTTTGAAATGTTAGGTAATTTTTCAGTTGGGGATTATTTTAGAGAAGAAGTGATCGGTTGGGCTTATGAATTATTATTAAGTCCAAAATGGTTTGGTTTTGATAAGAACTTACTTTATATTACATATTATACAAGTGATTTAGCAACGAAAGAACGTTGGATGAGAGAAGGAATTGCTGAAGATCATTTAATTCCACTGGATGATAATTTCTGGGAAATAGGGGAAGGACCTTGTGGACCGGATACAGAGATGTTTATTGATCGTGGAGAAAAATATGACCCGAATCATATTGGTGTTGATTTAATCCGTAAAGATATTGAAAATGATCGATATATTGAGATATGGAATATTGTATTTAGTCAATATGATTCAATTCCCAATACTCCAAGATGTGATTATCCCGAATTACCTAGTAAAAACATTGATACAGGGTGTGGATTAGAGCGTTTAGCGTGTGTTCTTCAAGAAACAGAAACGAATTATGAGACGGATTTATTTCTTCCGTTAATGCATTATATAGAAGAATACACCAATACTACATATGATGGAAATCATATGGCCTATCGAGTGATTATGGACCATATTCGTAGTGTAACCTTTGCAATTGCGGATGGAGCTGTATTCTCAAATGAAGGAAGAGGATATGTTTTAAGAAGAATTTTAAGAAGAGCGGTTCGTTATGGTAGGAAATTAGGAATTAAGGAAGCCTTTCTTTATAAAATGGTAGGGTTAGTCGTTGATATTATGAAGGACTTTTATCCATATCTAATTACAAAACAACCAATTGTTGAAAAGTTGATTTTAAATGAAGAACAAAACTTTTTAAACACTCTTGAAAAAGGAGAAAAGAAATTAACGGAGATTATGAATAAATCAATGGATTCTCATAAGATATCTGGAGTTGATTGTTTCTTGCTTTATGATACATTTGGTTTTCCATTAGAACTAACCATTGAAGCAGCACAAGAACAAGGATTTAGCGTGGATGAACAAGGCTTTACGAAATGCTTAGAGGAACAAAAGAAACGTGCTAGAAGTGCAAGAGTATCAGTTGATACTATGGGAATACAAAATCCGGACTTTTTAAGTTTTAAAGAGGATACTTTGTTTGTTGGTTATGATACGTTAACTTGTAAAGGGAAGGTTATTGCAATCTTTAAGGATGGCAAAAGAGTTGAAAGTGCAAGTGATAATTGTTATGTAGTATTAGATAAGACTCCATTTTATGGAGAAATGGGTGGTCAAATTGGTGACCAAGGGACAATTGTATATAATGAAGAGAGTTATCCGGTATATAATACAATTCATTTACCAAATAATCAAATATGTCAAATGGTGGATATGCGTAAGGATACAATTCATATATTTGATGAGGTTGAGGCATGTGTAGATAGTGAATTTAGAGAACATGTTGCATCGAACCATTCCGCAACTCATATTGTTGGTGCCGCATTACGACGTGTTTTAGGTAATCATGTTGTACAACATGGTTCTTATGTAAGTGATAAAGAGTTACATTTTGACTTTAATCACTATGAAACCATTACAAATGAAGAAATTCTAGAAGTAGAAAAAATTGCAAATGAAGAAATTCAACTTGACATTCCAGTTACTACTGTTGAAACAAGTGTAGAGGAAGCAAAAAAACTAGGTGCTCAAGCATTGTTTTCTGAAAAATATGGAGATACTGTAAGACTTGTATCTATGGATGATTTTTCTCGAGAATTATGTGGTGGAACCCATGTTACAAGTACAGGAGTTATCAAAAAGTTAATAATACTTGGATTGGAATCAAAAGGTTCTGGTATCTATAGAATCACTTGTGCAACAAGTGATGAGGCTTGGAATCAATTAAAAGAAACCATTCGTAATAATTCACATGATTTTGATGATATTAAACGCAAGATTGAAGGAATTTGTTCACTTGGAAAAGAAATACAGTGGAAAGAACTTCCACCGATTTTGACTCTTCCGAAACTTATAGGAAGCTACAAGGACATATTAAATTATCGAGTTTGCTTGGATAATGCTAAGAAAGCTCTAAAGGATTATGAAAAGGCATATGATATTGCGTATAGAGAAACAAATTCTAAGATATACACAAAATATTTAAGTGATATTGTTACAAAAGAAGGATATAAGTATTTAATTGAAAAAGTAAATGGTGTATCTGTGGATGTAGTTAAAGACATATTAGATAAGATTAGTGAAACAGAACCATCGATATTTATCTTATTTGCAACAATTGAGTCACCAAATAAAGTAATGTTTGTTGCAAAAAGCAAGAATACTTCCTTCAATTGTGGTAATATAGTAAAGAAATGTGCAATTCTCTGTAATGGTAATGGTGGTGGCAGACCTGATTTTGCTACTGCTGGTGGTAGAGATGCATCTAAAGTTGATATTTCATTAAAAGAAGTAAGAGAGTTATTGAAGTAATGAAATATATGGGTTTAGATATGGGAAACAGAACTTGTGGTGTTAGTTTTTCTGAAGGAAGAATTGCAACCGCATACGAAACTCTTCGTTTTCCTGAAAAAGATTTCAATAGTTGTTTACTTCAATTAAAAAAACTAATTGATGAAAAACATGTTGAAACAATTGTCATGGGTTTACCAAAGAATATGAATGGGACATTAGGGCCCCAAGCCGAGTATGTTATGCAATTTAAAGAACGTTTGCTTGCTAGTTTTAACTGTTCTGTTATTCTTTATGATGAAAGATTATCTACAGTTGAAGTAACTCGGGTGATGATTTCATGTGATATAAGCCGTGAAAAAAGAAAAAAGAGAGTGGATACACTCTCTGCAGTACTCATATTGCAATCATACTTAGATGGTATGAAGAAAGGAATCAAAGATGAGTGAAGAAGAATTAAAAAATGAAGTAAATGAAGGACAATTAACAATTATTGATCCAGATGGAAAAGAAACATTATGCCAAATCTTATTTACAATGGAATCAAAAGAATTTGGGCATTCTTATGTTGTGTTTTATCCCATTGATTCATATGATAAAACTCCTGAAGATGGAGAACTAGAAATTATGGGGGCTCGTTATGTTGTTAATGAAGATGGAACAGGTGAATTATCGGATTTAGAAACAGAAGAAGAGTTTGCTATGCTTGATAAAGCTGTAAAAGACTTCCAAGAACAAGAATATGATGAAGAGGATGAAGAGGATGAAGATGAAACTCTTGAAGAATGTTCTTGTGAATGCGACAAAGATGATTGTGATTGTGAAGAAGACTCTTGTTGTTGTGAAGAAAAAGGAAACGGAAAAAAAGGCTGTTGCCATAAGAAATAGTATTAAAAAAGCACCCCTTATTGTAATAAATACAGTAGGGGTGCTTTTTTATGTCTTGTTATATGTTTTTTTACCCATTAAAAGTTTACTCGATTTAAAATGTTGAATATGATTTAAATTAATGAAACATATTAAAGGGCATTGATAAATTTATTCTTCTTGGGCTAAATAATGACAAGCGATGTAATCAACAATTTCATCATAGATTTTACCGTTTTCCTCATCTAGTTCAAATAGATCTTGATGGTGAATCGGTTGTTCAAGTGGGATTTGTGCAATTAGTTCACATCCTAATTCTCTTGCAACAATTTCACCGCCACCTTTGGAGAAAATATATTCTTTTTCATTGTTGATAGGATTTCTATAATAGGACATGTTTTCGATGACACCCATTATTTTGTGTTCGAGAGTAGTTGCAGCTTTTCCTGCTTTTACAGCAACGTGACTTGCTGAAGGATGGGGTGTAGTCACAACGATCATTTCACATTGTGGTACCATTGCTTTAATATCTAAAGATACATCTCCGGTTCCTGGAGGAAAGTCTACAATAACATATTCGGTTTTTTCATTCCATTTTACATCATAGAAGAAGTGTTCAAGCATAGCATTTAACATGCCTCCTCGCCAAATGACGGGTTGTCCCTCTTCTGTAAAGAATTCAGATGAAATTACTTCCATATTTCCTTTTACCAAAGGAATTATCTTCTTGTTTTCATCAAAATGAGGATTGGCATGTGGCATTTCTAATATAGTTGGGATACTAGAACCATAAATATCCGCATCAATTAATCCGACCTGAATTCCTCTTTGGGCCATTCGGTAACCAATGTTTGCTGAAATCGATGATTTACCGACACCACCTTTACCGGAAATGATACCGATGAAGTGGATTTTTGTTTTTACAATGCTATTGATTACTTTGGTTTCTTCTAGTTGGAGTTTTAAGCCTGAAAAGCCAAAATCAATCTTTATTAATTTCGCAAGGCTTCGGCGGAACATTTTTTCACTCATTCCACCTAATTTTCCCATTGCAATATCTAATACCACTAAATTCTTGTCAGTATCAATCCCTACGTGTTTTATGCCTTTTGTTTCTTTGAGGGTTTGATTAACGGTAGGGTCAATTACTTTTTCTAGTTGAAGTGTTAATTCTTCTTTATTCATTTTCTTCTCCTTTCCTAAGTGGAAATTTATATTCTACTTGATAGTTCATTTGATTTGTTATAATATCATATAGTCTTGTTGTAAGTAATTCATAGTGTAATATTTGTTTTGTATTCATGGTTAGATTATTTGCTTTTGGTGATGAGAAGATCTGTTTTTTAATTTCCGGATTTAATTCTTTTAGAAATTCGATTCCTTTATCACTGATTCCTAATAACCTGTAATAGGATGGATAGATAGCTTTTGCGTCTTCCTTTAAATAATGAATCATTATATAGAGTATAGTTCTAAGTAACCTCGACCTTGTCATGTTTTTGGTAGAAAGTAAATTAATAAATTCTTGATAATTACTTGTTTGTATTATAGTTTTTATTAGAAACTTATCTACTCCATTATTTACCATAAAGAATTTGTTTAAATCAAGGGGATTCATACAAAGGGATTGTTTTAGTATGATATAGTAATTAGTTAAAGAATTATTTAAATCACATAAATACTCTATAGAATAAGGAAGGTAATTTTGAACATCTTCCTTGTTTAAGATAGCTTGACGAATAGAGTTTGCTGAAGTGATAGGATTATTGTTTAATTGTAATTCTTTATAATCATTATTTCTTTCGATTATTATAGGTTTTATTTGAACTTGTTGAATCCTTATTTGTCTAAGGTAATGAATACCTAGTAGATTATTGGGCTTTAAGCAATTTGTAATTAATTCTTCTTTAAACCCATGTTGTTTCAATGCTTCAATAAATTTTTGTTCATAACTTTTATGTTTTAGAGTTGATTTTCGAAAGGTTTCTTGAATCGATGTATTATCTAATAGCATTGAAACATCATTTAAGAAATCTATGTTTGGTGTTTCTACTCCAAAGGCTAGATGAGTGATTTGTAGAGAACTTAGAATGCATAGGGCGTTTTTCGCAAAATAGTCACAACTTTGAGTTGCAAGGATTGTAGGGTATTCCCAAATTTCATCAACACCTTCACTTAGTAATATCTTAGTTTTATCTTTTTTTGATAAAAGTGAGATAGTTCCTCGCATTGAAAAACTAGTGGTAACAAGTGCTATGATTTCATCTGTTTCTTGTATTTGTTTTCTTATTTCTTGAATGAAATGCCTATGACCATAGTGATAAGGGTTTGCTTCTATAATAATTCCAATTCTCATAATTTATCCTCTTATCTATTATAGCAAAATCGCCTTATTTTTGCAAGAAGAAGAGATTAGTATTTTTGGCCCTGTGTTTCTATTTGAATTCTAGTATTTGATGTAACAAATACAGTATTTTTTCATTAAGATTATACGAATAATTATAAAGTTAATAAAAGACCATCGTGTATTGGGCTTTCCCTACTGGATGGTTCTTAAATAATTTAAAACTATTTGAAGTTTTAATAAAATTTATTATTTAACTTTTATCGTGATGCGTCTATATTTGTATTATTTTTATCGTTTGTATCTTTGAATAGACTTGATATATTAAACGATGTTGAATATTTATTCTTTTTGAATAGGTAGAATTTATGTCATCAATATTTTGGATGTTGGTGTCGTGGAAAGAGATCCGTCTTAATTAGTTTCAACAGTGCATAAACTACTTATATAATCTTTGAAATTCTTTAATTAATTTCAAATCTTTAATTGCTTGTTTTGTGAAGATTATTTCTATTTAATCTTCTCACAATCTTCAAGTTCGTATTATTGTCTTTAATAATACTTTCATAGATTGCAGGGAATCCAACTAAATAAAGTAACTCCATAGATCATTATAATGTTTAGTACTCATCATAATTACATTTCCTTCTTTTTATTAATATTTATTATATTATTATACTTAATTCAGATTGAAGCGAGTTTAATAAGTTTTGCTTTTGCGTTTGTAATATTTGTATTCATCATGACTTATCATCTTTTGTAATAGTCTACTTCTTTCTAAGATAATTATTAAGAGATTATGTACATATTTAAGTAAATTTATTATGTTTTTTAATTTTTGATGTATGTACTTATTTGTTTTATTTCTTGAGTAATAAAGAAATATTTATGAAATTAGATAATTCACTTGTTGCATTTTAAATTTATATCTATAGGTTTACATTTTATAAGTAAATTAATGATTTTTTAAAACATTATAAACCATTTATTTTATTTTTGTGGTATAATTATTTCAAGGGGGCGATTTCATGCTAAATACTTCGGAGAAAAAACCAGAGAAAAACGAAAAAAAGGTGAAGAATTCTAAGTTTTTATCCAATTTTGAACGAATATCTGTTTTGTTTAAACAAAGAAAAAAAGAGAATAAAAAGACATATTTTCAAAAGATTACTTTAAGTATGGGAGCATTGATGGTTGGGTTATCCCTGATGGCCATGATTCTTTATACGAATATATTACAAGTAACAACTTCTGAAAAAAGTTACTTGTTATTGTATATTCCACTAATAGTGACTTGTGCTGGAAGCTTATTTTTATTTCAAATTAAATTGTTCTATAAAATTACCTATGTATCAATCCCTTTAATAATTATTGGATATACCATTTATTACTTTTTTGGTGTTCATACCGTTATGGGGTCTATTCAAACGACCATATGGTATATTCCCGGTATAATGATTATAGGAGTTGGTGTTGGACTTTTATTAAGTGTAGCGATTGTATGTTTCTTGTTTGTTATGTCAAATACAGAAAGATTAATGGCAACGCTTCTTATAACAATGGCGATTACTTCGTATCGACTCTTTATGGTTATTGGAGTGAATATTGCTATCAATTATATTATTCCTATTATATGTTGTATTTGTTCTTTTTTCTTGATATTCATATCAAAGAAAGAAAAACCAATTGAACTTACTTTAGGAGAAGAAGAAGCTACACCGAAACCATCTATTGTATTTTTACTTGTAATGTTCTTTGTTATTATGGTAAATAATGGAACTATGCGTTATATTGTTTATAATTTTGGTGTTGGAGGAGTTCATTTTAGTAACTTATCGGATCTTTCGATTCCTTTCTATATCGGTTTTATTGTCAGTTCTTTATTAAGTGTTGTTGTATTTGCTTTTGCTTCGCAGTCGATATTTTCATTATCGAACTTTTATTTAGGACATTCTTATTTAGGGTATTTATTAACAATGTTTGCTGCGATATTCAAGAAAGAAGCATTCTTCCTATTACTTGATTATTTCTTTGGAGTGAGTTGTTCGATAGGAATTGTTGCTTTGATTATGCTTTTAGGTAAGATATTTGAAACGACCATTAATAAAAAAGCCTATTATGTTACTGTGTGTTGTTCAATGGCAATTCTATTATTCTCTGTTGGGTATTTAGTATTCCTTCGTACCATTAATTCATTAGTTATTACCGCAATCTTTCTAGTAATTCTCTTTATATTGATTGTAGTTTATGTATACTTTAATTTCTATAATCGATTTGTGGATTCAAGTATTAACGTTTCACCGGTGTCTTATATAGAAAATAATAAAGATAATTATAAAAAGATTAATCCGGAAGAAGTATTAACTCCGAAGGAAAAAGAAATCTTTGCGTTATTATTAGAAGGTTATACGTTAAGACAAATAGCGGGTGAATTAAGTATGAAGTATGATGCGGTCAATTTTCATTATAAAAATGTATATCGTAAACTCGAAGTAAATTCAAAGATAGAATTATTAATGCGTTATTCAAAACATTAAAATAAATTTATTATGAAAACACGAGTCAATCTATAGACTGGTGTTTTTATTTTAAATTCAAACTATTGATTGCTTATTACGCTTCTACAATCTTTTCAGTTGGTAATTACTTACCGCATTTTGTTTCAAACGCTATAAATGGGGCTATATCGGGCTTATTTAATCAAATTATTGATTTTGTTTGAGTTTTACTTATTTAAAGTAAAACTATCAATAAATGAAAACGTGTGCGATTGCATTTTCATTTTATTCATTATTAAGTTGTGTTATACTTAATAATATTAAAATAAGGGAGGTGATACCATGTTATTTGGTCATCATGTAAATCGTTATTATTTAAAATATTGGTACTTATTAGTCGTTGGTATCGCTTCATTAATTGTTGTAGATTATGTACAATTGTTAGTTCCTGATAATATGGGTTCTATCATTGATGGTTTAGATCAAAAAGTGTTAACAATGAAGCTTTTAGGTAAGTACTTATTGAATCTTGCTTTTATTGCTATTGCTATGTTTATTGGTCGTTTCTTATGGCGTATTACTATCTTTGGTTTTGGTATTCGGGTTGAAACCGATTTAAGACGAAAGATGTTTATTCATATGGAGAGTTTATCTCAAGAATACTTTCAAGTGAATAAAACCGGTGCCCAAATGGCTTTGTATACCAATGATTTGGAAGCAATTACAAGATGTTTTGGTGAAGGTATTGTTATGTTAATTGATGGTATCTTTTTAGGGGCTTTTTCGTTCTATCGGATGTTTTGTTTAGACTGGTTATTAACACTTGTTTCAGCAATCCCACTTGTTATTCTTGCCTGTTTTGGAGGAATTGTGGGAAAGTATATGGATAAAAAGTATGAAGAATGTGATAAAGCATTTGAAGATTTGTCGGATTTTTCTCAAGAGAATTTTTCAGGTATTTCGGTTATTAAAGCATTTGTTATTCAACGTATTGAAAGAAAAAGATTTGCTATAAGAAATAAGAATCAAAAAGATAAACAAATCTCTTTTGTAAGAGCATCTGTTTTACTTGATATAGCAATTGACTTTGTAATAAATGTTACAATATTAATTGTTATTAGTTATGGTAGTTATTTGGTTATTCAATCAAAACAAACAATGGGAGATTTCTCTATTGGCGATTTAACAAGGTTCATTTCTTACTATTTCTCTCTTATTTGGCCAATGCTTGCCATTGCTCAATTAATTAATATGGGTAGTCAAGGAACTGCTAGTTTACGTCGTGTAAGTCGCTTGCTTGATTATAAGCCTTTAGTAGAAGATTCAAAGGATGCAATTTCTAAAGAACACTTCGATGGGAAGATTGAATTTAAACATTTATACTTTACGTATCCGGATGCAAAAACACCAGTCTTAAAAGATGTTTCCTTTACGATTGAAAAAGGGGAAATGGTAGGTGTTATTGGAGCCACAGGAAGTGGGAAAACCACCATTGTGGATTTACTCACTAGGATGTATAATGTAGGTGAAAATCAAATATTATTTGATGATATTGATATTATGAAGTATAAGATTCAAGATGTAAGAAGAGCTATTAGTTATGTTCCTCAAGATAATTTCTTATTTGGCACTTCAATTATCGATAATATTGGTTTTTCTAAAACCAAACTTACCTTAGAAGAAGCCAGACACTTTGCTCAAATGAGTGATGTGGATAGTAATATTGAGGAGTTTTCCGATAAATACGCAACAATTTTAGGTGAACGAGGGGTTACTTTATCGGGTGGACAAAAGCAAAGAATCTCGATTGCGAGAAGTCTTGCGAAAGATGCCTCTGTAGTCATCTTAGATGATGCGGTATCGGCTGTGGATACCGCAACCGAAGCAAACATTTTATCGAGTCTTGAAACCTATCATCATAAAAAGACAATTTTAATGATTGCTCATCGTATTTCTACGATTGAAGGAATGGATAAGATCCTTCTTATGAATGATGGACAAGTAATTGCTTGTGGTACTCATAAAGAACTTCTTGCAACGGAACCGAAATATCAAGAAATTGTCCGACTCCAACAACTTGAAAAAGAAGTAGGGGAGGTATAAGTATGTTTTTAGTTTTAAGTATTTTATTTTTCCTCTATTACCGTAAGAAAGTAAGTAAAAAACCTTTATTTTATCATAAAGCCCATGCGAAAAAGGAACTCGCTAAAGTTGTAAATCCTTTATCGAATCAAGATAAAACGATGAAAGATTCGACGATTTTAAAAAGATTAATCTTTTATACTCATGGTCAAACGAAACGTTTTATTGTCGCATTTCTATTTATGCTCATTGTTGTTTCTACTTCCTTAGTACAACCTTTGGTGGTTGGGCAAGTTTACACGATATTAAAAGAAGATAGCCCGTTATTATCACAAATTCTATTTATGGTTTTCTTGTATGCGGGGCTGATGGTAACGAGTTCATTAGTGAACTATTTCCAAACAATGGCGCTACAAAAAGCAGGTCAACAGATTATTTACGAGTTAAGAAGTGATGTATTTAATAAACTTGAAAGTTTATCCATCGAACAATTAAATACGGTTCCAGTTGGTAAACTTGTTACTAGGGTAACTTCCGATACCAATGCGATTAACCAAATGTATACCAATGTTTTAATTAATGGTCTACGCAACGTCTTAATGATTATAGGTGTCTTGATTGCTATGTTCTTTGTAAATGTAGAACTTGCAACATACGTGGTTTTGATTACGCCTTTTATAATATTATTTTCATTTATATTCAGAAAGTATTCGAAACAAACCTACCGGGATGTTCGTCATAATATCTCGAAAGTAAATGCCAGCCTTTCTGAAAACATTTCTGGTATTAAGATTACGCAAGCCTTTGTACAAGAACAAAAGCAACTTGCGCAGTTTGATGAAATTAATAACAACTTGAGCCGTAGTAAATACCGTCAAACTTTTATTTTTGGTATCTTCCGTCCTTCGATGTATGTACTTTATATTACGACAGTCATTTTAATCTTATTTGTTGCTAGTAAGAGCATTATTGATAGTAACTTTGTTATTTCATTTAATATCATTGTCATATTCTATGAATATATCGATTACTTATATAATCCGATTCAAAACTTAGCGGAGCAATTTAATATGTTACAATCCGCACTTGCTGCAGCAGAAAGAGTATTCCTTGTCCTCGATATGGATATTGATGTAAAAGAAGAGATAAACGCAAAAGAAGTAAGTCATTTAAAAGGTGAAATTGAGTTTAAGCATGTATGGTTTAAATATCAAGAGAATTCAGATTGGATTTTAAAAGATGTATCGTTCCATATTGCTCAGAATGAAACCGTTGCTTTTGTTGGCGCTACCGGTGCCGGTAAAACAACAATTTTAGGTTTAATGGTTCGTAACTTTGATTGTCAAAAAGGAGAAATCTTAATTGATAATATTCCTATTAAGGAGATTAAACTTGATTCCTTAAGAGGTCATATTGGTCAAATGTTACAAGATGTATTCTTATTTTCGGGAACTGTTGCTTCAAATATTTCTTTGAATGATGAATCGATTTCGATGGATACAATCAAAGAGGCTTCTAAGTTTGTGAATGCGGATAAGATTATTGAGAAACTTCCGAATAAGTATGAGGAAGTTGTACGTGAAAGAGGGAATAACTTCTCGAGTGGTGAACGTCAATTGCTCAGTTTTGCAAGAGTTGTCGCTCATAAACCAGATATAATGATTCTAGATGAAGCTACTTCAAATATTGATACAGAGACAGAAGTGTTGATTCAAGATTCTCTTCATAAGATTATGAATATTGGAACTATGCTCATGGTAGCTCATAGACTGTCTACAATTCAACATTCCGACCGAATCATTGTTTTAAACCATGGTGAGATTATCGAAATAGGTAATCATCAAGAGTTACTTGAAAAGAAAGGTTACTATTACAAGTTGTATCGATTACAATTTGAAAAAGATATCAAGAACAAGTAAAACTTAGGCTGAAAGTAATACTTTTAGCCTTTTTTTTGCAAACGAACTCATTTTATGATATTATTAGATAAGAAAATAAGAGGCTATTATGAAAATAATACACATTGATTTTAATATTACTCCCTATATTCAATTAGCACCCTCTTGTGTTACAATCGGGGCTTTTGATGGAATCCATAAAGCTCATAGAGCTTTAATGGAAAAGACACGAATGTATAGTAAAGAGCATAATTTAAAAAGTGGAGTAATAAGCTTTTCACCAAACCCTATAGAAGTTATTAAGAATACATTAGAGATTCCCTTATTAAGTGATTCTTCAAAAGAACAAATGATCGCTTTATTAGGGTTTGATTATTATTTTATTATTCACTTTACAAAAGATATAATGAATCTAGAACCATCCTTATTCATTCAGAAGTTGCTATTTGAACAAAATGTAAAACATATCATTGTCGGTTATGATTTTACTTTTGGCTATAAAGGCCAAGGCAAAGCCAATGACATTGAAATGTATGCCAATCATTTAATTACTGTTGATATCATGGATGAAATACCAAGTAGTGTTCCATCGAATGAAGAAGCACATTTACAAAAGATTAGTTCAACTAATATTCGGATGTATTTACAAACAGGTAATATAACTCTTGCAAATAGAGATTTAGGATATGATTATTTCATTAATGGCATCGTTTCAAAAGGAAATCAAGTAGGTAGAAATATTGATTATCCAACGATGAATATTCTATGTGATCAAGTGAATTTATTGAAACCCGGAGTTTATATTACCACTGTTACGCTAGATAATGAACAATACCCGGCAATGACGAATATTGGACATAATTCGAAATTTAACTATAAAGAAGAATTAACAATGGAAACCTATATTTTAGGATTTCATAAAAATGTATATAATCAAATGATTCATGTTTCTTTTAAGAAGTATTTGAGAGATGAAATTGAATTTAATGATTTAGAAAAACTACGAGTACAATTAGAAGTAGATGAATGTAATGTAAGGGATTATTTTAAATAATTCCTTTTCATTTTCTTTACTTTTTAGTTAATACTTTCTTTTAACGAATTCTTAAGTATTTAATTTATTCTTTATTACCTTTCAAGAAAACTAATACTTCTAACTTCAGTAAACAGTTATTTTCCACTGCTTTCCGAAGTAAAGACGAAATATTTATAAAATAATATGTAAATTTATGAATTGATTCTTTATATAGATATTTTCACTATAACATTGTAAAATTGTAAATGATATTATTTGCAAAAAAAACGGATTTGGTGTATAA
>CAYYTE010000014.1:0-23821 GCA_964474685.1 uncultured Staphylococcaceae bacterium
CCTGTTGTGCCAACAGATGCTGAAATCAATAAGAAATTAGCGGAAGTAGATGCATGGGTGAAAACTCAAATTGATGTAAATGTTTTTGCGGATGTTTCGTTACCTGTTGAATATTTAGAAAATGATGTTAAAGTAGCCTCAATTAGTTGGGCATCCAGTGATGAAAAACACTTTTCAACAACGGGCAATGTTACAAAAAATAGGGATAGAAAACTATTTGTAGAATTAACATATACAATTACTTATTATGAGAAAACAAAAGTGGGTACAATTAATGTTGTAATCTATCCTAGAACGATTGATCAAATTTCTCAAGAATTTTTAAGTGATATACCAGAGTTTATTTCATCGGATGTCAAGTTTGCCTCTGATTTCGGATTTGGCTTTAGTGTTTCTTGGCAATCAAGTGATACAAATGTTTTAACAAATGATGGAAAATTAATAAAACCTTCTAAAGATACACCAATTACAATTGAGTACACTGTAAAGTTAGTCTGTGAGAATGGGGTAATAATGGAACAAAAATTTCAAAAAGAAACTATTTGTGGAGCCTATTCAGAAAGTGAAAAATTAGGGCTTGCTATTACTTGGCTTCAAAATGAAGCGTTAGGTGAATTAAACTTTACAGGTGATGTTGTTCTTCCTACTAAAGATGATATGTATGGAGTTACAATTAAGTGGCTTTCTAGCGACTCAGAAGTTGTAAATCCAACAACTGGAAAAGTAAACCGTTTTGTATTTGATCGTTATGTTCAATTAACTGCTCAATTATCTTTGAATCAAGAGTTTAAACAAAAAGTATTTTGGGTTGTTGTTGAAGCGCTCGATATTACAAAAATGACGGATGTACAAGTGCTTGAAAACTATGTTTCAGCAATTGCAAGGACTGAGACTCAAAAGGTTCGATTTATAAGTTATTCAAATAATAACCAATCTTATGGTTATTTGTCTTTCTTCACAACAGACAAACTTGTTATTAACGAGCAAATTGCTCCAATTAATGATGATAATCGCCCAGGGATAAAAAAGACTTCCACGAATTTTGTAGTTGTTCATGATACCGCAAATAATGGTTCTACTGCAACCGCAAAAGCACATGCAAATTATGTTTCTGATGGTGGTGGTGGAACAAGTTGGCACTATTCAGTAGATGATAAATCAATTTATCATCAAATTCCAGATGATGAAATAGCGTATCATGCGGGTGATGGAAGTAGATTATTTAATTTAATTGATACGGGCGTTAAAGCAACAGTAAAACGACCAAACATTACGATTGATAGTGAAGGCTATTTCTTATTCAATGGTGTAAAAAGTAAAATTCAATTTACTGATTCAGGAGACAAAGTATTAACACCGAGTGGAATCTATTATGAAATAGGGCAAAATGGTAATTATTATCTAAATGATACTTATTATAATTCTACTTATGGAGTAATTGCGAATCGTGGTGGCAATAGAAATAGTATTGGAATTGAAACTTGTGTTTATAATGGATGCGATTATGCAACTACTTGTAGAAATAATGCAAAGCTTGTAGCAAAATTATTATCTGATAATAAATTAACTGTCGATGCTGTTATGCAACATAATAATATGAGTGGAAAAGATTGTCCGAACGCAATCCGTGGAATTGGCTATTGGCAAAACTTTAGAGATTTAGTATCTCTTGAAAAGTTTGGTCTTGAGCATTTCTCTAAACTTACATTCTCATGGAAATCAAATAGTGAAATTATGACAAATTCTGGAACCATTGCTAGTAATTTAAACGGAGCTACATCTTTATCTTATTCCCTTGTTGTTACAGATAACTTAGATGCAGTTGTATATTCTCATAATTTTGAGACAAAGTTAAAATAGTATTTAAAAGGCTTGTTTAATACAAGTCTTTTTTATATATATCACAATTTGTATAAAGAGATAAGAAATTTGATATAATTATTAGTCTTCATATATATAAATTATTAGAAAGAAGGATTTTTATGGATGATAAAGAAGCTATTTTATTAAGGCACTCTGTAAGAGAGTATAAAGATATTGAGATTGATAAAGAGTTAGTAAAAAATATACAAGATGAAATTAACAAAATAAACGTTTTAAATAAATTAAATTTTCAACTGGTTTTAAATGATCAAAAAACATTTGGTGGTTTTATGGCCCATTATGGGAAGTTTAAGATTTCAAGAATTATATAGCGTTGATTGCTGAAAAAGGAAAAGAAGAACAAATTGGATACTTTGGAGAGAAACTTGTTTTGTCATTACAAAGAATAGGTCTTAATTCTTGCTGGGTTGCTCTTACTTACAGTAAAAGATATGTAAAAAAACTATGTAATAAAAATGAAGTATTGTATCTTGTAATTGCATTTGGCTACGGAGTTACACAAGGAGTAATCCATAAGTCGAAAACAACTAAGGAAGTTACGGATGAAATAGCAATTCCAGAGTGGTTTCAAATGGGCATAAATAGTGCTCTTCTTGCTCCCACTGCTCTAAATCAACAAAAGTTTTTCTTTTCTTTAAAGAATAATTCGATTGTTTTAATTAAAAACCTTAAAGGCCCTTATTCATCAATTGATCTAGGAATTGTAAAATTACATTTTGAAATCGGCGCTGGAACAAATAACTTTATATGGAGTAAATAGAAGAACTATGGTGTTCTTCTTTTCTAGATAATTTAATAATACACCGATTTTGACTTTTTTATAGAAAGAGAGTATAATAATATTGAAAAAAATTTAGGTTATATATATTTTATATTGATATTTAGTTAACGAAAGTGAGGAATATATATGCAACAATTTCATAGAAGAAGTCATAAAACTCCTTACTTAACCATATTTATTTCTTTTTTAGGAGTTATACTCGTTGGTACTTTATTATTAATGTTACCAATTGCTACTCATGATGGTGAGAAATTAAATTTTGTTCAAGCTTTGTTTACCGCAACTTCTGCGGTATGTGTTACAGGGCTTTCTTGTGTTCCCAATCTTGCGGTTACATTTACTTTGTTTGGAAAGATAATTATCGCAATTCTAATTGAAATTGGTGGTTTATCCTTTTTAACAATTGCAGTTTTCTTTTTCATTTTAACGGGTGCAAAAGTTGGAATTTCCAATCGATTCTTATTACGTGAAGCACTAAACCAAAATACTTCAGCAAACATTGTTAAATTAATTAAAAAAATTGTATCTATCTCTTTTGTTATTCAAATCATTGGAACAATATTTAATATATTAATTCTTGCAATTTTTTATAGAGAACGATTTACTTTTATAGAAAGTATTGGAATGGGGGTTTTCCATGCAATATCGAGTTTTAATAATGCGGGGTTTGATGTATTTGGTACTTCAAGTAGTATGATTACAATGAGTGGTGCAAATATTGGCGATGTTTTATTAAATATTAACACTATGATTTTAATTATATTGGGTGGTATTGGGTTTATTGTTATTTCGGATGTTTTAAAAAAGAAAAGATGGAAATTCTTTTCTATGCATACAAAAATTGTTTTACTTGTAACAACCATTTTATTAGTCGGCGGCACGCTTTTATTTTATTTCACCAATAATAATATGACATTCTTACAAGCTATGTTTCAAAGTGTAAGTGCTCGTACCGCGGGTTTTGCGACCATAGATATGAATGAGCTATCAAGTTTTGGTTATTTATTAATGATTACTTTAATGCTTATTGGTGCCTCCCCCTGTTCTACAGGCGGTGGTGTTAAAACTACAACCTTGTTTGTTATGATCTGTACAATATTCTACTTTGCTCAAGGAAAGAAACCGAAAGCCTTTAAACGAAGCATTGCCGATTCGAGTGTTTTTAAAGCTTTTACCTTATTTTCTATTGCAATTATATATGTAGCTATTATATGTGGAGTTATATCTTTACTAGACCCTGGTGTTGCTATCCGCAAAATCATATTTGAAGTTGTTTCCGCATTTGGTACGGTAGGTCTTTCAATGGGTATTACAACGACTCTTTCAATGGGAAGTTTAGTTGCGTTATGTCTCACTATGTTTTTTGGTAGATTAGGTCCTTTAACCATCATTAATTTATGGAACTCAAATTGGATGGCGGAATCAAATGAGGGAGTTCATTATATTGAAGAAAAAGTAATTATCGGATAGGAGATTGTTTATGAAAAAAAGTTTTGCTGTTATTGGATTAGGCCGATTTGGATTATCTATTGTAAAAACATTAAGTGAATTAAAGTGTGATGTATTAGCCATTGATCAAGATAATGAGCGTGTTAGTAAAGCTTCTGAATATATTCAAAATTGTGCGGTGTGTGACGCTACAAAAAAAGTGAATCTTCACGATTTAGCAGTTCAAAATGTCGACCATGCGATTGTTGCTATTGGTAACAATTTACAAGCAACGATTCTTGCAACGATTAATCTTCATGAATTAGGTGTTAAGAAAATTACCGTACGTGTTGATGATGAAGAATATATATCCGTTGTAAATCGGTTAGGTGCAACAGATATAATTATTCCCGAAGAAAGTGCCGCCGTATCTTTGGCTCATCAAATAGTTAGTGATAATATTTTAGATTACTATAAAATTAAAAAAGAATACGGTGTTTCTCAATTAAGAGTAAAAAAGGGATTTAATCCAATTGTTTTAATTGATTTGGATTCTCGTAATAAATTTGATGTCAATATTGTTGGTATCATCCGGAAAGAAGATTTCTTTATTCCACGTGGTACCGATAAAGTTCTTGGTGAAGATATTCTTCTTGTTGTTGGAAAAGCAACAAAAGTATTGAAGTTAGACCAATATTTAAATGAGTAGGTGTTATATGTTAAAAAGAATTCGAACAATTATTACTGCAGTTGCTTTAATTATTTTATCTCTTACTTTTGTAAGTTGTAAAAGCACTTGTAAAGTTTCCTTTTATGTTGATGATTCATTATTATATGAAGAACAAGTTGAAGTTGGGAAAACATATTCAAGTCTCATTGAGACAAAGGACTATAAAAAAGTAGGGTATAATTTTACTGGTTGGTATACCACGGATGAAATTGAAGTAACTAACGCAACTTTAATTAAAAGTGATGTAAAACTTTATGCAAAATATGATAAGATTCTATATACCATTCGTTTTTTTGAAGGTGAAATATTACGACAAACGAAACAATTTTCCTATAATGATCCTCTTGAAGTTATTGATGGGCGTGAGAAGGAAGGATATACATTTGTTGGATGGTTTTCAAAAAATGATGTTGAGTATAGTAGTGGGAATAAAGTTGTTGATAGTCTTGATTTATATGCGAAATATACCACTCGTAAAAGTTTCAAGATAACCTATAATCTTGGTAAAGAAAAGTATTTAAACAAAAATGCACTATTCACTTCATTTTTCACTGATTTCTATAACTTCATTTTAACCACTTACCCAAGTAATTCTTTAGATGACAATGGGATAACTTCACTTAGTGGATTCCTTAATCTTGCATCAAGTTGGACCTATGGCTCGTCAAATAATATGACTGGAATTGGTAATGTTGCAAGTACGTACTTCTTATCTAGAGTAAAGGATGGCTCAGGAAGCCTAGCTACTCAGCCGGACACTCATTTTATAGGATATTGTGTTAAAAATCATATGTATGAGACTTTCCTTCCTTTCTTAGTAGATTTCTTTGGTGAATGGAGAAGAAGTGAGGGTTATACAACCGATACAAATCATGGTTCTGACTTCTTTTATGAAGCTTGGGCGCCACTTGTTGATACGGGGAAGTTTTTTTACTTTAATTCAACAACAGTTCCTCAATATCACAATGAAACTATAAAAAACAACTTAGATCATGTTCCAGGGGTTTGTGAGACAAAGATTCGTGTGAATAGTTTTTATGAAAATGAGATAGTGAGTTTACCTAAAACACTCATTTGTGAAGGATATACCTTCCTTGGTTGGTATAAAGATTTAAATAATTCATCTAGTTTAATTATTACGACAGAAGGATTAAACGAAGATGTTCTAGTATTTGCTAAATGGAATACTAGATAGTATAAAAAAGAGGAAGGCTTAGTCTTCCTCTTTACTATTTTTCTTCAATGGATTATCAAAATCATCTAAAAAAGAAATATGCTCTTTTCCTGAATGATAGCCAATAATCGTTTCTAAATTCACATCATGAGTACTTTTAAAAATGTTTTGATCAACAATTGGATATATCTTCTTAAGGTCTTTTATTAATTCCTTAATTTCTTTTCGTTTGGATGTTTGTTCATATTTTTGCTTTTCTGTAAACTTACAAGCACATTGAATAAACTCTAAATGGTTATAGTTTACCCACTGTAATATATCTTTTTCTTTTATTAAATACATAGGCCGAATTAATTCAAGTGGGGGATAATTTTGACTATGTAGTTTTGGCATCATTGTTTTATAGCTGCCTCCATAAAACATGGATATTAACACAGTTTCTACGACATCATCGAAGTGGTGACCTAAAGCAATCTTGTTACAGCCTAGTTCCTTTGCTTTTTTGTATAAGCAACCTCTTCGCATTCTTGCGCAAAGGTAACAAGGAGAAGAAGTCTCTTTAGAAACAACATCAAAAATGTTGCTTTCAAATATTGTTAAGGGTATATGTAATGTTTCGGAGTTCTCTTTTATTAAACGAAGGCTTTCATTACTATATCCTGGATCCATAGTAATAAATTCGAGTTCAAAAGGAATTTTTCCATGGGCTTGTAGTTCTTGTAATAGTTTAGCAAGTAGAAAAGAATCTTTTCCACCCGATATACAAACGCCGATTTTATCATTTTCTTTTATTAATTTATAATCATCACAAGCTTTAACAAATGGATGCCATAGTTTATGTCGATATGTCGTTATAATTGTTCTTTCGATTTCTTTATATCTATCCATATTTTATCTCCTATATATATTATAGCAAATTATTTCTAAAATTGCCTCATAAATAGTATAATTAAATATATAGAAGATGTTCCTTGCATAACCATCTTCTAAATAAAAAACAAGGAGTTTTTTTATGTCAACAATTGACCAACCTAACAATTCAAAAAGAAAAGAGCAAATCTTATGGATTGCCAGATTAAGCATTGTATGTGCCTTGTATGTAGCAATTACTCTTGCTTGTTTTCCATTTTCTTATGGATTAATTCAATTTCGTTTTTCCGAAGTTTTAATCATGCTTGTCTTTTTTAATCCAAAATATTCAGTTAGTTTAATTCTTGGATGTTTTATTTCAAATTTATTTAGCTTTAATTTAATTGATTGTATCGTGGGCACTTCAGCAACCGCTCTTTCATGTCTTGCTATTGCATTATCAAAAAACTTTTTTATATCAACATTTTTCCCCGTTATCTTTAACGGAATCTTTATTGGTTTAGAACTTCATTTCTTATTGGAATATGAATTAATATCCTCGTGCTTGTTTGTTGCACTTGGTGAATTTGTATGTGTCACTATATTGGGAACCATCATTTGGTTAATAATAAAAAAGAGACCAAGGTTTTACGAATTAATTCATGCGTCGAAAAATATTAAATCTTAGAGTATTATCAACAATTCAAGTTGAATTATCAAATTATTCTTTTTTGTCATCCTTGAGAATTTTCAATCGGAATAAATTATAAGAAAGCAAAAATTTCAATAATTCTTCTTTTGATATTTCGACTATTTTTAGATGAAAAATTATATTGCTAGATAAAGAAGATAGAGTTTAGAAAGGAGCATAATTTGAATTGAAATAACCAGATTTTGGTTTCTATTCCAATCGATTGTTAAAGTCCAAGTAAATGCTCCCAAAAAAGACATAGTTATTTTTACCTATTTCGGTATAGCTATTAAGCCTTTTCCTCCCATCGTATTATGTCTTTAGTTCTATAGCATCTCCTCTTTATTGATAAATCTGTGAATGACGTGGTAATCTATCTAATATAGCATTAGCTAGTACGTTATCACCAAAAATTTCTCCCCACTCATTAAAATGTTTATTAGTTGTAATGATAGTTGTCAATTTTCACATCTTTTGTTATTAACTGAAAGAAAAGATTTGAAGCATTTTTATCAAGGGGCAGGTATCCTAATTCATCTAAAATCTAAACACTATAAGAGGTATAACATTTTATTTTTTTATCAAGTCTATTTTCTAAATAGGCTTTTTTTAATTGTATCATTTAAATCCTGACTACTTATAAAGTAAGTGCTAATCCGATTTATTGCGCTTTCCATACCGATTGATGGTGCAATGTGTCATTCCCACTCTAGGTGTTGCTACAAAAATAATATTCTCGTGGTTGTCTATAAATTTTAGGTATTTTAAATCCATTATTTCATTATTGTTTATCGAAGGTTGAAATTTAAAGTCAAAATCTTGAAATGTCTTTTGATATGGAAAAATCTCTACTTTAGGTCTTCCTTTTTTGGCAACCATCAGCTTCAAAGTGCTTATTTCGTGTGTGTCAATTAATAACACTCTCTCTAGAAAATTCGCTAAAGTTCGGATAAAGTTCTTTGCAGTGATAAATAACATAGTTTTGAAATTTTATTAGTTTCCATAATTAAATCCACTGGGAATAGTATATCAAAAAAGATAAGAAAATTAGTAAAGATAAATTGGTAAATTTTGCTCTATCTTTTTTGTGTAACTTTATTATATTCTTAACTTTTAATTTTGATTTCTCTAAATATAATCTTTTTTCATTTAAAATTTCGTGAAGAGTAGGTATGGCATTTATTTATATTGGAATTATATAGAATAAACATTTGATTGCAACTAAATTACGAATTAATTTACCAATCTCATTTTATAAAAAAAAGTAATGGGTTTCATTTATTTTTAATTTTTTTTTGTTATAATTAACTTTTATAAATAATCTTGAGTTTTTCTGAGTTTGCAAGATTGGTCTAGACATTTGTAATTAAACATTGTTTTATGAGACATTTTTCCCAAAACAGATCTTATTTTCTTTTAAATTCACAATAAATCTATTTAATTTACTTTATTAAGTTAGCATAAAAGTTTTCAATAAAGTTAGAAAATAATCTTTAATATATCTATATTTATAAGTAAATTTATTTATTTCATTATTTTTTCCTAGTCTTAAATTACCGATAATTTTTCATTGAATTGTGGTAATGCATTACTATAAATGAAAAGCTATGTAATTTTATAGTAAAATGACAAGTAGAAAAGTTTAACATTAATACTTTTAAAAATATTACTTTTGTTAATTGTTCTTCAGATGAAAGGAGGTGGTGCGTCATGATGGTGTAGAAGCGAGGTAAAATTAACAATAATTAAATATCATTTGAATAATCAGTTTGTCTTTTTATTTTGAACAGATTGATTAAATTATTTAATTAAACAAGAATTTTTGAAGGACTATGTTATTCATAATTCTTAGTTTTTGTTTAATTCTTGTTAAAAAAGGAAGGGCTCTACTTCCTAAAAAATTTAAGAAAGGGATTGTATGATGTTATAGAGTGGATAAGGTTACATTATACAAATTATAATATAGATCCATAAAAGTGGGTTTATTTATAAAGGAGATTATGGGAATTAAAAAAATTATTTCATTTATGTTTATAATATTTATTTTATCACTGTTTTTTTGCAATATTACAGTTGGAAGAGTTCTATCATATGATAGTTTCCAAAATGATACTCAATCAACTTCAGAGAAAATGGAGATTTAAATGCTGCTTCCAGAGCAAGAAATTTTAAAAGGCGATTCTTTTTGTGCGGATATATTTGCAAATAATGAACTTGATTTAGCAACATATTCTATTATCGAGGATGGATTAAGTCTTCAGAAAGATATCAATTTTAATGAAAATGCCTTAAAATTAAATCTGATTCATGATATTGGTGATACTCAGTGTTATTTTAAAATTACTCTATATTTTACTGATAATATATCAGTGACATTACAAATATTTGGAAAAGTTTATGATGATTGTTTGTACTTGAGTCAGTATTCATATGAAGAAGCAACAATGAGTTATATTCAGTATTTGAAACAATATGATGTTTTAAAATTCAATGAGTATAATTCAAACATTATGCCCTTGAATGATTCACTTAAACCGGATAATTATACCAAGGTAAATCAATACTCTTCAGAATTAGCAAATACATATGTTGAGGGAACATTTAGATGGGTTGATGATAAAAACGCACCTCACCCTTTGCAATATAACTTAGTGCAATTATGGGACAAAGAGCCTATAGGCGAGAGGCTAATTATGGAGTCTTACACGGATGAAAATGGATTTTTTCGTTTTAGTTTTAAAAACGAAGACGACTGTCTTTCTTTTGAAAATGGAGGTTATGATGTATTCGTTCGTTTAGTACCTGCAGGTCGTGATGTGAGAGTTTTACGTGGAAATTCAACGGAATACTATGAAGATCTAGGCTATTATCAAAATATATCTACAGGAACAACTCATTGTGTATCTAGCGATTATCCTATGAAAGATATAAATAATCATGATATTTTATTCAATCAAGCTCTTCAAGTAAATCAATCTTTAATAATACAATCAATGTTCTTTGAGGAAATCAGCGGAAATGATGCGAAAGACCTAACATGCTTTTACCCTCATTCAGAAAAAAAGAATGGGTGTTTTTATAGAAATTCTAATGATTCAATTTATATAACTGGTCCTAATCAGTCTTTATATCAAAGCATTCAGCCGTACTCTTCGTGGGATGTTTTAATGCATGAGTATAGCCACCATATGTGTTACGAATTAGGCTTAGTAAACTCGCCTGGTGGAGGCCATTTTGTCAATACTTCAATGGGAGAACATTATAAATTACATTTTACTCAACCAAATCAAAAATGTTTTGTGAACTGTGCGTTACAAAATAATCCAAACAGTTTTTCAGAAACTGAGTGTAAAATTAAGGGATTATCTCTAGCGTGGAGTGAAGGATTAGCAACTTTCTTAGGGCAAATTGGACAAGAATATTATAGTTCTCTTTTGAATGGTATTGATTTTATAAATGACTTTACATATACTTCATATAATGGATGCCATAGTAATTTAGAAACTTTTACTGGTAAAACTGAAGATTGTGAAAATACGGTTCAGTCTATTCTATACGATTTATATGATTCTAATATATCGTCCTTGGATAATGAATCACTTGCTATTGATTTTAATTCTTTAATGAATTTAATTATTTCTAGTCATGCAACTACTTTCTATGACTTTTATAATTATTTTAGGAATAATTATACTCATTTTAAAGCTTATTCTTCTTTAATCGGAAGCTTGCTGGAGTTAAATGGACTTATTTGCTCCAAACCCCTCACAAATAAAGTGAAATTTGACAGTCCAACATTTTCTTGGATTTTTCATGATAATGCAATTCTTTTTAAAAATAAAGAGTTTTCCCTTAATTTTTATGATCAAAATTTTGATTTGATTGACTGCTCTAAAACCACTCAATTTTGTAATATAAAAGTCAATGATAGTCTTTGGACAAAGGTTTTAAACAGCGGCGAGCATTTTTTTGTTTCTGTCACAATGATTGAAAAAACTGATTATTCAACTAAGTATGAAAGTGAATGGACTCGTTATTGTATTGAACAGCCGAAAGCATTAAGATTTAATGATGAACCTAAAATATCAATAGCGGAGGGAGAATACCATTGGTTTTCTTTTGTTAGCCCTCAAGCAAACACTTTTCATTTTGAGTCATTTGGTGATACAGATACTTATGGGGAGTTGTTCTCTTTTTCTTTCTTCTGGAAACACTATTGATGGACGCTTTATCAATGGTGTAAACGATGATTCTTCATCTCTAAATCATAATTTCAAATTATCGGTATCATTATTAAAAGGACAAAAAATATTCCTAAGAGTGCGTGGAAAAGAGAAATCTACTGTCGGTAATTTTACACTAAGGATTAGTGTAGATTCTCATATTCATGAATATTCTTATAATTATGAAAAAAATAATGATATGAAACATTGTTCGCATTGTTTTTGTGGTGCTTTTGTAACAGAATTTCATAGTTTTGAAACTGTCGGCTTAAATCAATCTTGCACAAAATGTAGATTTGTTTCTTCTGGCTTTGTTGTTATAAATGCGTTACCTTTATCAATGAGAAGGAAGAGTAACTAATTAAGTTTTTAGGTATTTATAGTTGTGTGAAAAAAAGGAGGATAGAAATGCAAGAAAATTCAAAAAAAAGAAGGAACTTAAAATTATTAGTCATAAGTGCTACCGCAATCGTATTAGTATCCCTTGTTGTCGTTATACTTTTATTGGTATTGCAAAACAAAGAAAAAGACACTCCACCAGAAGAATATTCGGGTGTTCGAATAACAAATGTAAGTGATTATTGTTATGGATCGAATACTCTTGATACTTCTGACCCTATGTGTTCGACTTTTTTTTTATTACTTAATTGAAACAGATAAAAAAAATTACAAGTATAATGAAGAGTTTGAATTAAGATGCAACTTTGGGAAAAGCGCCCCAGATGGAAGTAATTTACTCTTACCGGGAGATATACATATTGTTATTGAAGCCAAAGGGTTTGAAATTCTTACGGATAAGGAATATATATTTAGTGATTTTGAGAATCCTAAGTATAATATAACTGAAAACTCTCTAAAAACTATTTTGCCCATTTCTTGTAAATTCAGATTAAAAGCAAAAGAGTTAACAAATAATGTTGATTCTATTAAAATAAAACTAATGTTTAATGAAGTAGATAATTTCGAACAACTTGTGGGTTGTATAAAACCTTATATGAAATTTGATTCCGAGTATCTATATGTATTTGAGATTGCAAATTTGAATTACTCGAAGGAAATTTTATTAAAAGGCGTTGATGATCAAGATACTTTTGAAGACATAAGCAGCAAACTATTGATACAGGCCTTAGAGGAGCAATATGGAAGTGGGTCAATTACAAAAGAAGAATACGTCGATCAAATTATGCAATATTCTTCGGACTATACACCGAGTTATAATTTTGATGGGCCAAATTCAGTATGTTATGTTTCTGAAAATTTAAGATTATCATTTAAACTTAATATAAAGTATAAATACTTATACGGTAAATATTATCTCGATACATCTTATTATGATTTAGAAATTGTCAAAGAACTATTAGGTTTTGCAATGAATCAAAAAGTGATTACAAAAGAGCAATACGATAGTGAATTAATCTATTTGAATGATAAATTGATTGGTCGAGAAATTAAGGTATTGAACAAAAGACTAATTACGATAAAAGATTTTGATTCTTTGGTCTACAAATCAGTTATTGTAGAGAATTAATTATATATAATAGCACGGGTTGCATTCTAGCTTTCTAGAACACAATCCGTGTTTGTTTTATAATGATAACTGTATTATTTAGAAATAAATGCTTCATACGCTTTCCATCGAGTAACATTATATTTATGAAAACAAATTCAGTTTCCTAAACATGTTTCATTCTTAGCGTTGTTTATTCCTGCTTTCTCTCGTAAAGGTTTTTTAATCTATCGTCCCTAAGCTCTGAATAAATAGATTTATTCCATCTTGATTAAAATATCATAGATTTGGTTTTATATTGTAGATCCTTTTATGTTGTTTTCATTGCATTTTTTTGCGGACTGTTCTATGATGTTTATTGTAGAATCCCCCTTATTTATATTAATTTCAATTTTAAAGGTGATTCCTAATTTTTTTTAAATGATTGGATAAAATAATAAAGGTTGAAAATAATAATATATTATGAAAAATATCGCTTTTTCTTTCATCTTCTTTTAAGTTAATATATTACAAATGTGTAAACGTTTGCTTTTTTGTTTTCTTATGGTATACTATTAATGAAAAAAATGCATACAAATAATGCTTTTAATTATTTTAATAAAGGAGGTGGTGCGTCATGGTTGTGACTTGCTAGTGCTTTTTGTTGTAAAAAGCATCAAATTGTTTTATATAAAAAAAGAGCATATAAATTATCATTAATTTCAATTTATTGCCTCTATTTTTTATGTTTTTTTACTTAATAATATAATGTTCTACTATTTAACGAAATTTTTGAAAGGATAGTCTATGTGGTTATTGAAAACATAAACCATTATAGAAATAAAATAAAATGAGAAAAATAATTTTACTGTTTTTTTGTGTGTCTGTACGTTTCATGGGAATACCTGTTTTATAATTGAAGCAGAGGGAAGCACTATACAGCCTATTTCTCAGGAGTTACGAAAAAAATTAATAATAAGGAACCCGATAACACAAACTTATTTAAACAAGATAATAATATAATTTCTATCAGAGGCAATTTCAAATGGCAATGTAAGCCCGAAGATAAAAAAAATTATCCCTTAAATAATGTTTGTTTTACAATTGTACCTATTAATTCTAATGATAAAAATATTATTCTATCTACCTTTTATAGGAATATTAATGGTGACTTTAGTACTATATTAAATTATAATGACTGTTTTGATGACAATACTAATAATTCATTTTTAGAGTATGGTTTTGATGTTAGGGAAAGCGGTGTTGCAGCAGGAACAGAAGTCTTAATAAATAATAAAGAGGTCATCCAATAACCACTAAAGAAATCAATTATTGTTTATCTATTACAAAAGGTTATTCAAGATTATTATGCCTGGGAGATGATGCTCCATCAAACGTATTGCAAGATTTCAATTGGATTTCTAGTGATGATTCGATTGTATCTATTAGTTCTTTTGGAACCATTATTGGAAAAAAAGAATCATTAAGTGTGGTTCAAATCACTGGACAATATAAATATAATTCTAATTTAAAGTTCTATTTAGCGTTATTTGCAATTAAAATGGAAAGGATAATTTTATGAATAGGCTTTTAAAATTAATAAGTTTTATTGTTTTGCTTTTTTTGTCAAGTTGTGGAAATACTAAATTAGTTGCTATTGAAGTAAATCCTATAAACATACCTAGTATTAACTATTTAGGAGAATTTAAAATAGAGGATATTCCACTGGTTTTAAACTATTCAAATGGAAAAACTAAAGAGATAAATTGTAATGTATCGATGTTGGAACAATCAGATATCAATAAGTTAGGTATTTCCGGGGAACAATCAATAACGATTCATTATGAAAATTTTTCTTGTGAGATTATGATTCCATTGTTTGATAAATCTGTAGTTCATAAGGTTACTTATACGGATTATTATGATTATACTATTGAGGTTAAGTATTTTTCTGAAGGGAGCCTTATTACGAAACCTGAGCTTCCCGAACGCCCAGGATACATATTACAAGAAGATTGGTATGTTGATTCTGATGAAATATGGTTTGATACTAGACATCTTGAATTATGGGATTTTTCTAAACCCATTGTAGAAGATGTCGTATTAGTTGGTGGTTATGAAAAAGAAAAGTATAATTTAGTTATAAAAGATGAAACTGGTAATATCTATTTAGATAAAGAAATTGGATATGATTGTGATATTCAAAAAAGATATTTAGTTTCAAAAATTCCTTGTAAGTCGGGCTATTTATTTCTAGGTTTTGATAAAGAAATTCCTTTAACTATGCCTATGCATGATGTTGAATTAACTGCTTTATGGCAAAAGGTTGAATATTCGCCCCTGGCAGATTTCAAATATGAAGTCTCCAATAATGAAATTCATTTAGGTTTATATAAAGGAACAGATGAAATTGTGAATGTGCCAGAATCTTATGATGGCAAAATAGTTTCTAGAATTAGTTATGCATTTATAAATAACAATGTTATAACTTCATTATCACTGCCACAAACATTTAGGCTTACGATTGGTGCTGATTTAATTTACAATTGTCCCAATTTAAAAAATATTCAAGTAGATTATAGAAATCTAAATTACGATAGTCTTGATAATTGTAATATGATAATTTCTACTTATTCCAACAAAATAGTTCGAGGAACAAGTTACTCCACAATTCCAGATAGTGTTACGTCGATTGGTGAGTATGCATTTTCTTATTGTAGTGGTATTAAGGAATTTATAGTACCAAGTAATATAACAACTATTGGAACTGGTGCGTTTAATGATTGTAATAATCTAGTTAAATTTGTCATTCCGAAAACTGTAGTTCATTTAGGTCAATGTATATTATCGATGAATGATGTTAATAAGATCTATTGCGAAGCATCTGAAAGACCTAATACTTGGGATGAAAAATGGAATATGTGCCTTTGCCCTGTTTGTTGGAGTTATAAAACAAAATAGGTAATAAAGTCTAATCTTTGTGAAAATAAGGATTAGACTTTTCTTATACTTTTCTACCTATAAAAGGGAAATGTTTTCATATTCATTTAAATAGCATTTATTAAATAAAGTGCTATAATCTAATAATAGAAGAGGTATAAAGACTATGGAGTATTATGACATTTTGCTTCCTTTAGCATTGATATTAATGCTATCGAAAACATTTTGTATTATTTGTAAAAAAATAGGTGTCCCACAAGTAGTAGGGATGCTTTTAGCAGGGCTTGTATTAGGATTATTAAATTTAATTAAAGACCCAAATGACCCATCATTCCAATTAATTAATGGTTCGGCTATGGAGGGATTAAACTTTATTGCGAAAATCGGAGTTGTATTAATTTTATTTTCTGCAGGTCTTGAAACGGATTTAAAGCAAATTAAAGCTACGGGAGTGGCTTCAATTGTTATTACAATCCTAGGGGTAATCGTTCCTTTAGGTTTAGGATTTGTTGTTGCAATCCTGTTTAGTGGTGGATTTGTTGATATTTCGAAGGAACGCCTTGTTTCTGGTTTGTTCTATGGGACAATTTTAACCGCAACATCCGTTTCTGTTACAGTTGCATCACTTAAAGAACTTGGGAAACTCCAATCAAAGATTGGTACAAGTATTGTATCTGCGGCAATCCTAGATGATATTATCGGCGTAATTATATTATCATTTATGATTTCTCTAGGTGAATCTTTTACGCCTGTTGCTAGTGGTTCTACAAAAAGTCCTTGGCATGTAATACTATTAACTTTTGCTTTTTTTGTGTTTATCTTTTTTGCGGGATACGTAATCAAAAAAGTATTTGATTTCTTTGAAAGAAAGAGCACACATCACAGAAGAATTCTAATCTTTGGGCTTGCCATTTGTTTCTTGTTTGCGTATTTATCTGAAAAAGTATTTGGTATTGCGGATATTACAGGTGCATATTTTGCGGGACTAATTTTATCTGAGTATGGAGAAAAGCAATATATTGTTCGTAGGTCGGATATTATGTCTTACTTATTATTTTCACCGGTGTTTTTTGCCACAATTGGCCTAAATATTAATTTTTCAACTATGGATGCCTCCATTATTGGATTTGGGCTATGTTTTATTTTTGCAGGATTAATTGGTAAGCTCTTTGGTTGTGGAATTGGCGCTTTATTGTGTAAATATTCCGTTATGGATTCGTTCCGGGTTGGAATCGGAATGATGTGTAGAGCTGAAGTTTGTTTAATTTGTGCACAAAAAGGTGTGGATTGTGGACTTGTAAATCCAAATATTATGCCTTTCATTATTCTATTAATTATTATCACATCATTTGTAGTTCCAATGATTTTAAAATTAACATATAAAAAAAAACTAAAGACAAATGAAGTCACTTTATGTAATTAATCAATGCTTATCATCTTTAATTATTTTTTTACTATATGTTTTTAAAAAATAATTATCGTATTTTATAACTCATGATATGAATTGTGGTATAATTGATATATAAGAATACTTCCTGGGGGGTTCGCATTTTCACGGATATGGCGACCCGAACAATTAAATCATAGGAGATGAAAGCAGGATTGTGTTGAGTGCCTAATGATTATTCTATAGAATAATCAAAGGAGTCCTAATTTCTTGTCTTGATTCTACCACCCTTAGAGAGCATGCGGTACGCATGGGTGATAACGGCTCATCTGGGAATTATTCAAATTATTAAAAGATAACGATTTTTTAACAAAATCGTTATTTTATATTGAAATAAGAGAGGTAAACATATGGTTGATAGGTATCAAAGACCACAATTTAAAAAAATATGGAATGATGAAACAAAGTTTCAAAAATTTCTTACTATTGAGTTGGAGTGCTTAAAAGCTCAAACAGAATTAGGTTTAATCAGTAATGACACTCTACAAGAGATACTTCAAAATGCCAAATTTGACCTTAATAAAATAAAAGAATATGAAGATATTTGTAAACATGATGTAATTGCTTTTACTCAATCCGTGGGAGATAGTATTGGTGAGAATAAGAAGTGGTTTCATTATGGATTAACGAGTACGGATATTGTTGATAGTGCGTTATCGCTACAATTTGTAGAGGCAAATAAATATATTGAACAAGATATTGATGAATTATCTTTGGTTTTTTTAAAACAAGCAAAACTCTATAAAGATACTCCTATTATGGGACGTACTCATGGGATGCATGCGGAAGTCACGAGTTTTGGTTTAAAATGGCTGTTGTGGTATGATGAATTAGTAAGAGCAAAAGAAAACTTTTTGGAAGCAAGAAAAGAAATTGAAATTATTAAATTAAGTGGTGCTGTTGGTAATTATGAGGATATTGATCCTAGAGTGGAACAAATAGTTGCAAGAAATTTAAACCTTCCGTTTGCAAGGATATCGACTCAAGTTGTCTCTAGAGATCGTCACGCAAGATATATAGAATCCTTAGTAGCGGTGAGTAATCTACTTGAAAAAATTGCATATGAGATAAGAAATTTATCCCGTCAAGAAATTAAAGAAGTGGAAGAACCCTTTGGAAAACTACAAAAGGGCTCTAGCGCAATGCCCCATAAGAGAAATCCGATAACATCGGAAAATATATGTGGATGTGGAAGAGTTATGAGGAGTTATATAGGAATATGTCTTGAAAATAATCTTTTATGGCATGAACGTGATATTAGCCATTCGAGTGCTGAAAGGATTGTATTCTGTGATGCCACTTCATTACTTGATTATATGCTTACTCGTTATACGAAACTACTGGCTAATTTAGTTGTTTATAAAGAGAAAATGATGGATGATATAAATCTTACAAAAGGAATTTGCTTCAGCAATAGTGTTTTACGTAAACTGATTCAAAAAGGTTGGGATCGTTATGAGGCATATGAAGTATTACAAAAATGTGCATTTGATTCATTAAACAAGAATTGTTCTTTTTTGGAAGTTTTGAATGGTAGTGTTGTTCGGAATACCTTATCTAAAGAAGAATTAGAGTCTTGCTTTGATATATCTAAAGCACTTGAAAATTGCAATGTTATATATAAACGTTTTGAATAGGAGAAGAATATGAAGAATTATAATACTTGTATCGTTATTGGGAGCCAATGGGGTGATGAAGGAAAAGGAAAAATCACTAATTATTTAGGTGAAAAATCGGATATGGTGGTACGATTTCAAGGTGGTAATAATGCCGGGCACACCATTGTATTTGATAATAAAAAGTTTGGGTTGAAACTACTTCCATCGGGAATATTTAATTCTCATATCAAAAACGTTTTAGGAAATGGGATGGTTATTAATCCAGAAGCATTTCTTAATGAGTTACAAACAATTCATGATGCTGGTTTTCATGACTATCAGGTTTTTATAAGTAATCGTGCTCAAGTATTATTCGATTATCATATGGAATTAGATGGTCTTCGTGAACAGGCTTTAGGAGACAATAAAATAGGAACAACAAAAAAAGGGATTGGACCTTGCTATGTTGATAAAGTTAGTCGCTGTGGAATCCGGATGGGAGATTTCATTTCGAGTGATTTCGAACAAGTGTTTCGTGAGCATTTAATTGAAAAGAATAAAGAATTAACTTCTCTTGGTGGAAATCCAATCGATATTGAATCAAGTGTTTTAAAATACATTCAATTATCCAATAAAATCAAACCTTTTGTTTGTGATACAATTGGATTAATTAATGAGGCTATTGATGAAGGTATGAAAGTTTTATTTGAAGGGGCACAAGGGTCTTTATTAGATGTCGATTTTGGCAGTTACCCTTATGTTACTTCTTCCTCTACTTCTGCTGGTGGAGCAACAATTGGAAGTGGGGTAGGACCAACAAAGATTCACAATATTGTAGGAATTGTTAAAGCCTATACTACACGCGTTGGAGAAGGGCCTTTCCCTACAGAATTATTTGATTCTACGGGTAATTCAATTCGCGAAAAAGCACATGAATATGGAGTTAATACCCACCGCCCTAGAAGAATTGGCTGGCTTGATTTAGTTTTACTTAAATACTCTATGCAAATTAATGGAATCACAGGAATTTCTTTGATGTTACTAGATATCTTATCTGGATTTGATGAGATTAAAATTTGTACAAGTTATACATTAGAGGGGACAGAATATAATACTATTCCTTCAACACTGGCCGAGTTTGCGAAATGTAGTCCAAATTATATCACTGTTCCTGGTTGGAAGGAAGATATATCTAGTTGTACAGAGTATGAGGAATTACCACTCAATGCTAAGAAATATATAGATACTATTGAAAGATTTTTAAATGTTCCTATTTGTTATGTATCTGTTGGTGCAGATAGAAACCAAACGATTATTCGTAAAGATATATTCTAAAAGAAGGTTTATCCTTCTTTTTCTTTTTGGATTAAGCATATTTACTCTTTTTTTAAATTAGTAATGGTATAATAATTTTATGAGTTTTGTTGAGGAGGTGAAAAAATGGCAAATTCAAATTTAATTGATTATCTTATATGGCGAGGGGATTTGACATTTGATAATTCACCTTTAAATGAGATTGATAATCTCGTATTTTCAATTTTAACCTATGTTGATTTTACAGGAATTGTTGAAGAGTATCCGAGTCAAAAAACAATTTCACTTGGTAAAGCAATGCAAGAATTTGAAAATCAATATTCATTAAAGAAATTAAAGCTTGGAGTAATTGTTCCTCATGATTATTTAACATTTATCTCGAAAGCATGTAAAGTGAACAGATATAAAGACCTTCAACTTGGCTGTTACATAAATGATATTGATTTAAAACTAGAAAAACAGTTTTCCGCAATCACTATTTTCCCAAATAAAGATACCGCATTCTTTGCGTTTCGAGGGACGGATGATACGCTCGTAGGTTGGAAAGAAAATCTCAATATGGTTTTTCAATTTCCAACAGCTGCGGAAAATGAAGCAAAAGAATATGTAGATAAAGTAACATCTTTGTTTAAAGTAAAACGTGTTTACGTAGGAGGCCATTCCAAAGGTGGAAATCTAGCATTATATTCGGGAATTTATGCCAGTGAATATGTTTTAAAAAGACTTGTTGCAGTCTACAATAGTGATGGCCCTGGGCTTGATCGTAATCTTGTTGATAAAGAGAGACTTGAAAGAGTTGAACCACTTATTCTTTCAATTGCTCCGGAAGGGTCAGTGGTAGGAATGCTATTTGATCATTTTGGAACTTATAAGATTGTAAAGAGTAGTTACAGAGGTCTCTATCAACATGATGGGATGTCATGGCAAATTGAAGGCGATCATTTTATAGAAACTAAGACTCGTTCAAAAGAAAGTATTACGATTGAAAAGCAGATTAATGCTTTAATTCACTCATTAAATTCTGAAGAAAAATTAAATGCAGTTGAAGGCTTATATAAAGTATTACAAGCGAATAATGCAAAAACACTCACGGATTTGTTTCATAATAAAGATAAATATAAACTCGTTCAAGCCTATATGAAACTGGATAATGAATCAAAGAAGATTGTAGGAAAAGTTTTGATGATATTTATTATGAACAAAGCAATAGTTATGAAACCAGCCGAAGAAAAGAGGTAAAGAATATGGAATGGAATTTAACTTATTTATTTAAAACGAATGAGGACTTTGAATCCTCTTTAAGGGAATGTAGCGAAATTTTAAAGAAACTTGAAAGTTATGAAGGATTATTAAAAGAAGAGACCAAACTTGTTGAGTTTTTATTACTTGAAAAAGAGTTTGAAGAAAAATTATCAAAGACTTATCAATACGCTTCTTTAAAAAGCGATCTAGACAAAAAGAATGTTGAAGATGCGGCACGATTATCCAATGTAGAAGGATTACTCTATCTTAGTTCCAGTGCTACTTCTTTTTCAAATCCAGAAATGTTAGCTCTTGGAAAAGAGTATCTCATTCAAGTAATTAATAAGCACCCTGAAATTGAAGAGTTCCGATTTGGCATTGAAAAACTATTTCATCAACAAGAACATGTATTAGATGGTAAGAGTGAAAAGTTGCTTTCTTTTTATGCCCCGGTAGAAGAAGAAGGCTCAAATCTTTATAGTCAACTTGCGGTTGCTGATAATATAGATTCTGAGGTTGTATTATCAAATGGTAATAAGGTTCTTGTTACTATGGGAAATTACACATCTTTAATCGGTGATGCGGATAACGAAGAAGATAGAAGGATTATATTTGAGGCTATATTTAATAAATATGCTTTAAACAAAAACACTTATGGAGAGATCTATAAACTTGTTTTGAATACGAATAAAGCAAACGCTCAAGCACGAAACTTCCCAACAATTCTTGAAAGTTTTTTGTTTGGCAATAATATTCCAACGAGTGTATTCTTAAATTTAATTGATGTTGCATCACATAAGAATGCTTCTTTAAAGAAGTATATACAGTTACGTGCAAAAGCTTTAGGAATTAAAGAATACCATACGTATGATCGGCATATTGAACTAGCAAATTCAAATAAGAAATATACTTATGAAGAAGCAAAAACATTATTCTTTGCTTCTATAAAAGACTTACCAGCTGATTTTAAATCAAAAGCAAAAGAAGTATTAGAACCTGGTTTTGTAGATGTCTTTGAACACCCAGGAAAAAGAAGTGGAGCATATTCATCTGGAATGCCTAATTTACACCCATTCATTCTTTTAAACTTTGATTCATCCTTGGATGCTGTATTTACACTTGCTCATGAATCTGGACATTCTATTCATTCTTTGTATGCTAAAGAAGCACAACCATCAACACTTCAAAATTATACAATATTTGTTGCTGAAATTGCATCTACATTTAATGAACATAATCTACTAGATTATTTCTTATCAAGTAGTGATACAACCCTTGATGAAAAAATTATGGTTGTTCAAAAGGCAATTGATGAAATCGTAGCTACTTTCTATCGTCAAACTTTATTTGCTGAATATGAGTATAAAGCACATAAACTTGTAGAAGAAAACAAACCGGTGAACTACCAAGCATTATCGGATATTATGATTGACTTATATAAAGAATACTATGGGCTTGATATTACTAAAGAAAAAGTTAAAGAATTTGTATGGGCTTATATTCCTCACTTATTCTATACTCCTTTCTATGTATATCAATATGCTACAAGTTTTGCAGCAAGTTTTAAGTTATATGATAATTATAAAAAAGAAGGTAATGTTGCCTTTGACCGTTATGTGAATTTATTAAAGAGCGGTGGATCGAAATATCCAATGGAACAAGTAAAGGAAGCGGGAGTGGACTTTACTAAGACGGATGCATTTATGGCTGTTGTTGATAGAATGGATTATTTAGTAGAAGAATTAGAGAAACTTTTAAAACAAAAACACAATTGGTAGACCTAGTTGATAGCACCCAAAGTTTGGGTGCTTTTCTTATTTTTTTTATATAGATTAAATAGCAAAAATTAAGGCATTTAAGTAATTAACAGATTAAGTATGTATAAAATAATAAAACTCCTTAATATCATAGTATAAAAAAAGACTTTAGGATCTCTTATTACAGTGATGCAAGGTTCTTTTCAATTTCTGAAATATCGATATTAAGTGAAAACAATATGTCTTTTTTATTTCTTTAAAGGCGTTATTATAGTTT
>CAYYTE010000015.1:0-23778 GCA_964474685.1 uncultured Staphylococcaceae bacterium
TTTTTATGGGTTTTTCAACTTATTAGGTGTTGCACTTGAGTATTTAATTCAGGATAAACTATTTTAAACAAATAGTCAAGCAAATGTATAGACAAGATAAAAAGCCAAGAACACATTGTTCTTGACTCATATTTAACGATTGGAATATTCTTCCATATTAACAATTCTTGTCGCTACATCATTGTAAAAATCACTTTCATGACTTACAAACAGTATCGTTCCTGGAAAACTAATCAATGCTTCTTTTAAAGCAGTCTTTGCTAAAGCATCTAAGTGATTGGTTGGTTCATCAAGGACTAATAAATTTACTTTAGTAATCATTAATTTAGCGAGTCTTAGTTTTGCTTCTTCTCCACCGGATAATGTACAAATCAAAGAATGCTTATTATCTTCAGATAAACCACTTGAAGAAAGATAATAATGAATTTCTCCATTATTCAAATATGGGAAACAATCTTGTATTTCCTCAAAAGGAGTCTTTCTGTTATCACGTGCAAGTTGTTCAAAATATCCTACTTCGAGTGCACAGTTTCTTTCTACACTTCCAGAATAAAACGGAATTTCTCCAAGCAACGATCTTATAAACGTTGTCTTACCAATTCCATTCGCACCACATAATGCGACTCTTTCACCTCTTAGTAAAGTAAAATCAAATGGTTTCGATAGAGGTCTATCATACCCTGTAACAACATTTTTACAATCAAATAGAACTTTCCCAATATTCGAACCAATTGGAAAGTTATACTTAGGTTTTATCTTTTCCGATTGAATCTCCACTCGAACCATTTTTTCTAGTTTCTTTTCTCTACTATTTGCCATAGCACGGGTTGCAACTCTTGCTCTATTTCGTGCTATAAAATCTTCCATATGTTTGATTTCTTTTTGTTGCAAGTCAAAAGCTTTTTGAGTTTGGTTCTTCTTCATCTCATAACTATCCAAGAATTGTTTATAATCTCCAGTATACCTAGTGAACTCTCCTTGATTTAAATGATAAATAATTCTCACACATTCATTTAAAAAGGATTCATCATGAGATATGAGAATAAAAGCATTATCAAAATTTTGTAAATAGCCTTTTAACCATTCAATATAAACTTCATCTAAATAGTTTGTCGGTTCATCAAGAATAAGTATTTGTGGATTTGTTAAAAGTAATTTCGCAAGAATAGTTTTCGCTCTTTCACCACCCGATAAAGAAGAAATCTTTCGGTTTAGACCGATATCTAAAAGTCCTAACCCACTAGCAACTTCATTAATCTTTACTTCAATATCATAGAATCCCGAATGTTCAAGTTCCGACTGATAATCTCCAATATCAATCATTGCTTGATTTACTTCTTCATCGGACATATTGCCCATTTCCATATATAAATCATTGATTGATTTTTCTAAATCAAACATCCAATCAAAAGCTTCTTGTAATACTTTATGAACATCTTTGGTTTTATCGAGTTCATTAAATTGATCCATATAGCCAATCTTAAGTTTTTTTGCCCATGAAATGTTACCTTCATCCGGAGTTAAATCTCCCATTAACAACTTGATAAAAGTAGATTTCCCTTCGCCGTTTGCTCCAACAAGGCCTATATGTTCACTCTTTAATAAACGAAAGGAAGCATTCTTTAAAATTACTCTTCCTCCATAATCAAAAGATACATTATTTACTTCTAATAAACTCATATTTCAATTTCCTTCTATTTATTTTACAATGTTATTATTTTACCATATTTGTCGTAGTTTTGCAAAAAAAAGATTTTGCATTTCCCCATTTTTTAAATCATATATTTTTACTTTTTAATTCTATGATAGTATAATAGTTATAGTGAGGCATTATATGAATAAGAAACTATTACTATTCTTTTTATTACTTATCTGCGTTTTTTCTTCTTGTAAAAAGAAAGATGAACAAGACGATTTACCAAGCGAAAATGAGGAACAAATCAATGTTGAATGTAGTGATTTAAATATAGTCATTGGACAAAAAATCACTTTAACTTATACAAACAACGCAACAACAAAACTATATGATTATAAAATAGACGATGATACTATCCTAAATTGGACAAGTGACGATTATACATCTTTAAAAGGATACAATACCGGCGTTACTACCTTAATTATCACAAGTAAAAAAGACCAAAATATATCTAAGGAATTTTCATTTCACGTTTGGTCTTCTTCTCCTAATTTCCTGTTTACGACTACTACTGTAGAGATAGGCCAATCACTTCAAGTTATCTTACAAGAAGATATTACTCTTCGTGAATCAAATTTAAATGAGTTTGTAATCACTGATTCCAATGAGTTATTTAATAAAACAAACGAATTATGGACAGCTAAAAAACTAGGTCAGACAAATATCACCCTTACTTCTATTTATAACAACATTGTTTCATCCAGTTACATTCTTACAGTAACCGATGACCCATCGGCTTTAATGCTTGAATCGGACAAAGAAATTGTAGGTGTTGGAGAAGGAGTTTCTTTTAAGTTGAAAAACAATTTATCAAGTAGTCTCTATACTTGGAGTGTCAGTCCTCAAAATAAAGCCAGTATAACAGAGAATTACATTGTATACCCTTATGAAGAAGGATATTTCACTGTTAATGTATATGAAACTACAAATCCAAAAAATAAAATTACCTATACAATATATTGTGACGGTAGTGATGTGGGCACCGATTATGTAGCGAGAATCCTAAATACCGCAATTAAAGAAAAAGGCACCGTAGAAGAATACAATAACCGAACAAAATATGGGGCTTGGTACAATAATAATGGAGAGGCTTGGTGCAACACCTTCGTATCTTGGTGTTTATATCAATCGGGAGTTTCTACGGATATAATGTTAAAATACCAAGGTGAATATACGGGAATGTACTGGTGTGTAGAACACTCTATCATGCACTTTATAAGAGATTTTTCGGTAACAAATGAAGTGACTCATATTACAACCACTTACAAAAAAGAAAATTACACTCCTGTTTCCGGTGACATCGTCTTCTTCTTATCCTCTGGCATGGGACATACAGGACTCGTAATCTATGCGGATGAAAACTATCTATACACTGTAGAAGGAAATCACTCAGATAAAGTAGATTGTTGGAGATGGGACTTAGATGATGCAAGAATCACCGGTTATGCTCATCCCAACTATGCAAGTCACAGCAATAATCCTCAAGATTTTAAGTGGATTGTATCAAAAGAAATAAATGGTACACAATATTGGACCAATGTTACATTAAAAGAGGATTTAGTATAGTAAAAAAATGGAACCGTTTGGTTCCATTTTATTTAGCATGATGGCGAATAATCTTAGCAATAATTGAAAAAACAATCAAAGCAATTAAATTAAACACCACAATGGATGCTCCTGTTGGCACATTTAATATACTTGATGTAACAAAACCAAATAGGAAACATACTAAAGAACATACCACCGATGTAATAATAACTGTTTTATACTTTTTACATAAACGCATAGATGTTAAAGCGGGGAATATAATCAAACTTGATATAAGTAAAGCCCCCATCATCTTCATACCGACAACAATGATGATTGCGGTTAAAACAGAAAGCATAATTTTATAAAAACGAGCATGAGAACCTGTTGCTTGTGCAAATGTCTCATCAAAGGTAATCGAAAACAGTTGGTGATAAAATAGTAAAAACAAAATAATCGCAACAATAGCAACAATTAAAGAAATAACTAAATCTGTTTTACTTAATGCAAGAATGCTTCCAAACATATAATTATAAATATCAATATTATAACCCGTAGTTAATGAAATAATGATAGCTCCAATCGCTAAAGCTGATGTAGATAATATAGCAATAGCAGAGTCACTTTCAATCTTGCTATTTTCACTTAAATGAAGCAAGAATATTGCTGCAACAATTACAATAGGTATCGCAACAAGCATAGGCATTACTCCACAAGCCATACCAATAGCAAGTGCTCCAAATCCTACATGGCTTAAGCCATCCCCAATCATAGCATAATTTTTTAAAACTAAATTAACACCTAAAAGTGCACAACAAATAGAAATAAATATTCCAACAATTAAGGCTCTTTGCATGAATGGAAGCTGCATCATTTCTAGAAAATCGCTCATTCAATCACCCCTTTAATAAATTTTTCCCCTAACTTCGTTTTAATATAATCTGTAACATATCCATAAAATAAAACTTCCCCACGGAGTTGTAATATCTTCTTAGATTGCTTTACCGCTTCGGAAATATCATGAGATATCATAATTATAGTAATTTTATATTGTTCATTTAACATTTTCATAATAGCATAGAATTCAGCACTAGCAACCGGATCCATTCCCGCAACCGGTTCATCTAAGATTAAAACTTTTTGAGTAGCACATAAAGCTCTTGCCAAAAGTATTCTTTGCTGTTGACCAATGGATAATTCTTGAAAAGAATGGTAATACAAGTCTTGAATATTTAAAATATCCATATAGTTTAAAGCAATTTCTTTTTCTTCTTTTGTATAAAATGGAAGAAATATCTTTCGATTCAAAAAACCAGACAATACCACTTCCTCTACGCTTGTTGGAAAATGAGGAGAAATCTTTTTCGCTTGTGATAAATATCCAATGGAATTTTTTCTAAGATTTTTATTATAAATAATACTTCCCGACATCGGTTTTAAAAGGCCTAATAGTGATTTAACAAGGGTAGTTTTTCCACTTCCATTTTCACCAACGATACTGATATAATCGCCTTCTTCAATGGTTATATTTACATTCTCTAATACCTTTTTTCCATCATATCCAAGTGTCAAATTTTCACATTGAATGAGTGACATAGTATCGCCTCCTATCTAGAAATAGTATATCACATTTTAGTGATAAATTGTTGAATACCATACTTTTTTTAAAAAAGAAGCCTTATTTATAAAAGACTTCTTAATAGATACCTATTTAATCGTTGCAATTGCATTAATTAATTGATTCGTAGAATCTTCTCCTAACTCCCAAATCATTATTCCACCAAGTTTATTTGATTTCACATACTCACATTTTGCTTTAATTGATTGAACGCTATCATAAGTAAGGAATCGATTATTTGAAGCATCATATATGTAAGCAGCGCAAGATACCTCATCATAAAAACTATATTTTGCCACGTTCGCCGGTGTATTTAGATAATTTGCATATATCTTAGAATAAGTCATAGTTTTATAACTTCCAGATACTGTTGCGCCTAATCCTTGCCCATTTCCAGTATTTGTAATAGTCACATATTTACCATAAAAAGCACAGCCTAAGGTCAATTTTTCAGCAAGTATTCCATTGGCAATAAAGTTTTTCACTGTCTCATCACCCGTACACCCTTTATAAGTGTAACTGGATTTATACAAACCCGTATGATGAGTCGAAGTATTTCCTGCAGTTAAATCATAAGTCATCAAATTTACAAAATCTAATGCGGCACCTACTTTTTGTAGTTCATAACGTTTATAACCCCAAGGGCCACCAGGAAGAGCTGCAGACACGATATAATCACTCGATAAAGCATGGAAACGATTCGATAATTCCGTTACAAAATAAGTATAATTTACTTTGTCAATCGATACATCGGTTCCTGTTTGATAACCTGGGTATTCCCAGTCAATATCAACACCATCAAAATGATATAGTTCTACACAAGCAATAATATTATCAATCAAAGTCTTTCGATTTGCCGCAGTACTACATGCTTTACTGAAATTCTCACCCTCAGAACCATATCCTTGCACTGATAAAACTACTCGAACCCCTGATTTTCTCGCTTTTAAAACACTCTCAATTTTTCTTTCAAAACCATTTTGAGACAAATCTAAACTAAAATCATCATATAAATATGCAAAACTATAAAAGATCACATCTGTTGTTTCGAGAATTTCTTTCGAAAACGAGCCCGGATAAAACCATGCGGAAGCATAACCAAATACGCTTGAACTATTTACAAGTGGTTCAAATTCCATTTTTTTAATTGTAGCAAATTTTGAATATGTAAAAGTGACTCCATTCGAAACTGCCTTTAAACTTATTGTTACTTCAATATCCTTATGCCCAGGATTAATCTCACCACTATTTGATATCGTATGAGTATCACTGGATATCCAAGTGAATGTAACTCCATCACCCATTGTTGGTAATATTAAATCCTCCGTAATAATATCCGGAACACTATCATATAATACTGATTCATATCCAGCAAGTGAATCCACAAACTTCGCATATAAAGTGAAACTAGATGAAATTGTAGAATTGAAATCAAAACTGATTGTCAAAGCTTCATCTTGAAACCAACCCGCGAAATATTTGTCAAGAAGGGTCGGACTAATGGGTTTATCTAGCCTGTAACCTTGTAATACAACCTCATCTGGAATTGTTGTTCCACCGTTTGTTTCAAAATGAATTGTATATTTTTGTAAAAATTTCGCATATAAATTTAAGTCTTTTGTAACTGCTGTTTTAAATTGATAATTCACAGTAGAAGTAGGCGTTTTTCTCCACCCCATAAATTTAAATCCTTCTTTCACTGGCGCTAAAGGTTCAGTAGCATATTTACCCTCTGAAACCTTATAAGTATCCACAATCTCACCATCTACGTAAAAAGATACAGTAAATTGCTTTAAAAAGTGAGCATATAGAATAGTATCTTGAGTAATAGGTTTCGAAAAATCAAACACCTCAGTAAAGTTTTCATCACTATACCAATTATCAAACTCGTAACCTTCTTTCACCAAATCATCATGTTTAGATACTGTATTTCCACTAGTTACTTTATCTATTGTTACAAGTGTAGAACCATTCATAAAGGAAACACTAAAATATTGACTCCATTGAGCAAAGAAAGTAGAATCCTCTGTAATCTCGTAATCACTAGGTACAACCTCACCATGTTCTTCTAAAGACCAACCGATAAAATCGTATCCTTCTTTCGTAGGAGTTGTTAAATCAACTAAACTTAGTTTCGTATGAACATATACTTCTTTAGATAAATATAAAGAATCAAATTCTAAATAGAAAGAAATTGATACTTTTTTAATTTTTTCCCATCTTGCATATAAATAATAGTCTTTCGTGATCGGTTTGGAAAAATCATGCTTCGTTTCAAAACTAGGATCATCGTACCATCCAAGAAAATTATACCCTTCTTTTGTAATTGAAGGTTCTTTTAATATCTCACCTGAAGCAATCGAAGTACTTTCCATATCAACATCTGAATATGTCGTATAGTGAATTGTATACATTGTTTTTGTTGACATACAAGAACAAATAAATAACCCCATTAATAAACAAACTACCCCTAAAGCGATTGATTTTTTCATGTTTTACTCCTTATTAATGTCTACAATGAATCTAGTTATAAATATTAAATTCATTTAAATTATTATATCATATTTTAAGCCATAAAAATAGAAATTCGCCTATATGTTTTTTAAGAGAATTGGATAGAAAAAATCTATTATACTTTCGTATAATAGACCCAATTCGACTATTTAGATAAATCACGAATACTTAATGATCCCGAGATAGAATCAAAAGTAACTTTAATATCTTCAGCACCATAAGAATACTTCGTTTCCTCTATTTTTGAAGTATGATAACCACCCGAAACAGAAGTAAAGTCACATTTATAACCCATATTATCATCAAGATATATTTGAATGTCCCCCGATACAGAATGAAAACTAATCGAAGAAATAATTGTATCTACTCGAACTAAAAGTGACCCTGATACACTATTGGCTGTGATAAAGTAAGTTTCACAAGAGTTACAGGTAATCGAACCAGAAGAGGTCATAATTGTCTGTTCATTCGATTTTACATTTTCAAGTAAAACATCTCCAGATATAGATACAATAGTTAAAGAATCCATGGAAACATTTGATATAATACAATCCGATGCAACCAAATTAATTTTACATCTTTCAAAAGAACTAGGAACTTTCACTTCCAATGATTTGTTTAAAACAGAGTATTTATCATACAAGGTCCCAAAAGCAACATATTGAATACGTATCGTTGTTCCATCAAGATAATATTGAAACTTTGTTTCATCTTCTAAATCAACAACACATGTTTCATTTATCTCCCACATATTCGTAGTAGAAGGAATAAATTTAACTTCACCATTTGGCCAGTCAATTTCAATCGAGGAAATAAGTGAGGAATCTACTTGATAGTTCGAAGTCCCTACATAATTTTGTGAATCATCAAATTGATAAACGGACTTAGACATATCCGACCACTTGCAGCTCGTTAAAGATAGTATACCTATAAATAGAAGAGTGATGAATAATCTTTTCATATTATCTTATATCCGCTCCAAATGGGATAAAAGATAATACCGCAAGTTTCATCCATTGTTTTCCAAACGGAATTCCTATAATTGTTATATAAAAGATAAGACTTGTAATGAGATTAGATAAGGCTAGTTCCCATCCAAATAATATAATCCATAAAACGTTCATAATTGGATGCCGTTCAAAGTGAGTATTTACAGTTGTTCCAAAAGGAAGAAGATATAAATGAGCGAGTTTAAAGCATTGCTTTCCAAAAGGAATTCCAATAATTGTAATGCAAAGAATAATTCCTACAAGGATCCAGGATAACCAAGCAAGAAATCCGCCGAATAAAATCCAAATAATATTACCAAATGTTTTCATAGTTCTCTCTCGTTCTCTATTTTTTAATTAATACTATTTAATAGTGTTTCTAATTTTTTATTTCTATGTAAATGACAATGGTAAAGTAGTTTCCCACCCATTGAAATATACTTAATTGATTGAAGATTATTTAAATCATCTATTGGATTTTTTTCTAAAACAAGAAAATCCGCATTTTTTCCTTTTTCAATAGAACCGGTGATTTTATCAACTCCAGCTATTTTTGCATTCCCTAAAGTGGCAAAATAGAGAGCTTCCAAATTGGATACTTTACATAATTTTTGAAAATACACAACTTCTCTCCACATACAATCCGGGGTTGCAAAAGGGCAAGATGCATCGGTCCCCATTCCAACAGATACTTGATTCTTTAAAGCCGTTGTTGCGCCTTCAATCATATTGTTTAATACAACCCCCGAATTAATATAAGCAACCTCGTTGAGTTTTGTAATGTTACTATCTAACCTAGCAAGAGGAACTGCAGGTGAACTTGTAACTATAATAGAAACTTGTTGCTTTTTGATTTGAGTAATGAGTTCAGGGGTTAATAAACTTCCATGTTCAATCGTATCCACCCCCGCATTTAAGGCAAGTTCAATTCCCTTTGTAGACTGAGTATGACTGGCAACTTTTAATCCATAGTAATGAGCAATATCACAAATCTTCTTTACCTGGTCAAAAGTCATCTTTACTACCCCTGGTTCACCCGGAACACTCGAGTCCATTACTCCACCGGTAATGCATATTTTAATTAAATCTACTTTATTTTTAATATTTAATTTAACATAATCTGCAAGTTGGTCAACATCATCACTTGCATATGCAAAAGTATTTGCACCATGTCCATTTGAACAAGTAATTGCTGGTCCCGATACTAATAAACGAGGTCCCAACACTTTCCCAGTATTAATTAAATCCCTTACTCGTACATCCGAATAAACAAAATCCCCCATAGTACGAACAGTGGTTACGCCCGATAAGAGCATCGTCTTGACATGTTTCTTTACAATGTGATCTAAGTATTGTTGCCCTAGAGGGGTTTGAACAAATTTAAGAATCTTCTTTTGAAGTCTTCCGCCACCAAGCACTTTACTAGGACGTCCGGATCCAAATAGATGAGCATGAAGATTGATTAAACCGGGAATAATAAATTTATTGCTACAATCAATTACTTTTGCATCCTTTGGTAAAGGTGTATCCACATCCAAAATATCAACAATTGATGTCCCATCGACAATGATATTCTTTTTTGAAACGGAAGCATTTTTCGTTCCATCAAAAATTGTTCCATTAATATACGCAAGCATAATTCGCCTTTCATGCCAATAAAACTATAATTATTATTTAATTGGCCTATTTTCAGATATAATAAATTTTTTTAATTTTTCTTCTAATTTGTTATAAATATGTTCAACCATCCATACTTCTGTACAAACATTTTGAATATCCGTTCGATTAATCCATTTCACACCACTATTCTCATTTAATAATGGCTTGATATCATCCGTTTCATCTGCTTCAAACAAATATGTAACATTCATATGCAAATGAGAAGATACATACTTACCCATTTTATAATGACCATCGACAGTTAATACTTCTAAAGAAAAAATTGATGGAGATAAAAGTCTTATATTTTTAATACTAGTTTCTTCAATCGCTTCTTTTAAAGCAACGTGGCGTAAGTCTTCATCTAAATCCGCATGTCCACCAGTCCAACTCCAGGCATGAAAAATATTATGATAAACCATTAATACTTTTGTACGTGATTTATTTACAATCCAAGAAGACGCAGTAAAATGGGCTTGATAGTTCTCTCTAGAAAATAAATTCTTACTACCCGTTATCCAATTACAAATCGACTCTTTGTCCATTTTCTCTTCATCATTAGTGGGTTGATATCGATTTATATCCTCAATTATACTCATCGTTTAAGCCTGAATTTCTTGATTTCTTCTTAAAACAGCTGAGTAAGTTACCCCTTCTTGTACTTTCACATTATTCATTCGAATTTCTTCATCTACATAATCATATTCTTCTGTTATCGTTTGAATGCCATTCGATGTATAGAAAAATATTTTAGCATCTTTGATTTCAAAAGTAGCTTTTGCTTCATATTTTTGAGAGCTGCCCGCTTGTTTCGATTTAATAACACAATCACCATTCGCAAATAACTCAACGGTAAAGTATTCAAATTGATCTTTCGTGATATCCCCTGTCATAGATACAAGTTCATATAACCCACTTTGTGCTTCATACTCTTTACTTCCACAAGAAGAAAGAAGACCGCTAGTAGCAAAACAAAAACAAATTGAAATAAAGATAATAATTTTTTTCATAGTTCCTCCTATTTTTTAGTTAATTTTATAACAAAGAAACCCTCACAAAGATCTGTTGGACATATTTGCAAGGCTCCTTTAATTAATGTAGGTAAAAGTGGTAGTTCAGAATAGTTTGAGTAATTGATGGGCTCCACCTGAACTTGATTCTTTATAAGAAATGGTTTAATTATCTCTTCATTTTCATGAGATAATATAGAGCAGGTAGAATAAATTAATTGACCACCTTTTTTTAACAAGTGAATAGCCTTAGCTAGTAGTTTTGCTTGTCTTTTAATATTTACATTGAGGTAATACTCATTAAATTTATAATTCGACCCTATTTTATTAATTTCAATAGTTCCACTTCCACTACAAGGGGCATCTAGAAGTACTTTATCAAAAGAAAAAAAATCATCAAGGTCCAAGGCATTTATATTTAAACAAGTACAACAAACTTTTTGTTTATTCAAGTTATACTTCATTCTTTCAAATCGAATAAAATCTCTTTCACAAGCAGTTAAACTTACTTTATTGTTGGTAACAGTTCCCATTTCACTCGTTTTCCCTCCCGGTGCTGCCGTCATATCTAAAATGGTGTCTGTTGGTTTGTAATCAAATAATAATGGTGGTATCATAGGAGATAAGTTTTGAATATAGATTTTACCTTGTTGATAGCACTCTAACTTAACTAAATCATTTTCACATCCGTTTGTTAATACATATCCCTCTTCATACCAAGCGACTGGCTTTACTACTAAAGAATGAAGAGATAACTCAGATAAAACCTCTTCTTTGGTTGCTATTAACGAATTAATACGAAAACACACTAATCTATTGGATGAGTAACCTGAAATGATAGACTTCAAATCCGCTTCATTATATTGTTTCGATAATAATTCATACAAATATGAAGGAATTTTGTTAGCACTTTGTTCCATATTATCCCTCTCTTTATTGTAATAGTATACCATAGAACCACTTTTAAAGCAACAAATTTAATATATGAATACTTTATCAAAGTTTTAAAAGTTGCTATCTAAATCATCATTTCCTATTTATTTTGAGTAACATTTTTAACGTTTTTTACATCACTAAATAATTTTTTATAATGCTTTTTTTAAGTTTTAAAAATGTTTCGTGATATAATTATTACATTATGTTTTTGGAGGATTCTATGGACAAAGAAATATTTGATTTAATCGAAAAGGAAACTATTAGACAAAATGAAGGAATTGAACTAATTGCTAGTGAAAACTATACAAGTAAAGATGTAAGACTTGCATGTGGCTCCATTCTAACAAATAAATACGCTGAAGGCTACCCAAAGAAACGGTATTATGGTGGCTGTAGTTGTGTAGATGAAGTGGAGGCATTAGCTATAAAAAGAGCTTGTGACTTATTTCACTGTGAATATGCAAATGTCCAACCCCATTCTGGTTCTCAAGCAAACGCGGCCGCATACCACGCATTAATGCCAAATAAAGGAAAAGTTTTATCCCTCGAACTCAATGATGGGGGCCATTTAACCCATGGAAGCCCCGTTAGTTTTTCATCTCACTTATACACATTCTCTCACTATCCATTAGATGATACGGGGCATCTTGATTATGAAAAAATTCTAGAAATAGCAAAAATTGAAAAACCAAATGTAATCCTAGCAGGTTATAGTGCTTACCCATATCTAATTGATTTTAAAAGAATTAAAGAGATTTGTTGTGAAGTAGGAAGTTACTTTATGGTAGATATGGCACATATTGCGGGGATAGTCGCAGCAGGCCTTCACCCTTCTCCATTTCCTTACGCAGACATTGTAACATCTACCACTCACAAAACTTTAAGAGGACCTAGAGGTGGTTTAATCCTTACAAATCGAAAAGATCTAATTAAAAAAATAAATTCAGCTATTTTCCCATATTATCAAGGAGGGCCTTTGGAGCATATAATTGCGGGAAAAGCTATATGTTTTAAAGAAGCTCTTGACCCCTCTTTTAAAGAATACATAAAAGGTGTACTAGATAACACCTTAACTTGTGCTAATGAGTTTAAAAAACTCGGTTGTATTACATCTGGTACTGAAAATCACCTATTCTTATTGAACACTCTTGATTCATTTGGTAAAACTGGAGCAGTGTGTGAAACAGAATTAGAAAGAATCCATATTACAACAAATAAAAACATGATTCCAAATGATACTCTATCTCCAAAAGAAACTAGTGGAATCAGAATTGGATTTGCGGCTGTAACAACTAGAGGGTGTACTAAGGACAATGCTATAGAAATTGCCCATATAATCTATGATTTTTTAAAAGAAAACATATCTGTTGAAGAAGCAAATATACTTGTTAAAAAATTAATTCAACCTTGGAAAAAAACAGAATCTATTTAAAAAGAACCGAGCCAAACAATTGTTTGGCTCCTTTTCTTATTGATAATACTTTGCTTGTGCATCCCATAATCTCTTATATAATCCATTTGTTTCATTTAATAGAGCTTGATGATTCCCCGATTGAATAATTCTACCATCGGAAAATACAAGAATTCTTTCACAAAACTTACAACTAGACATACGATGAGAAATAAAGATGGAAGTTTTATTACTAACTAATTCATTAAATTTATCATATACTTCAGATTCACTAATTGGATCAAGTGCTGCTGTTGGTTCATCTAAAATTACAAAAGGCGCATCTTTATATAAAGCTCGGGCAATCGCAATTTTTTGTGCTTCTCCACCCGATATTTCCACCCCTTGTTCCTTGTTTCTTTGATAAATAACAGTCTTTTCGCCTTTTTCCATTTTATTGATTCTATTCTCAATTCCAGATTCTTTCAAAGAATTTTCTAACTTAATAGTATCTACTTTATTATCTTGGCATATGTTTTCTTCAATTGAATACGAAAATAGATTAAAGTCTTGGAATACGATTGAAAAAGCATCATAGAGTGATTCTTTCGAATACATAGATATGTCTTTACCATTGATTAAAATCTTGCCCGAAGTGGGTTCGTATAAACGACACAGTAATTTGATTAATGTAGTTTTACCCGCACCATTTTGTCCAACAATTGCTATTTTTTCTTTGTTAGATATCTTTAAATTAATATTATGAAGGATTTCTTGTGTTTGATGAGGATAAGAAAAACAAACATCAATAAATTCAATTTCACACTTAGAAGTATCGAATACCTCTTGTCCATATTTCATCTTTGTAGGTAAATTTAAAAAACTAAAATAATGATCTAAATAATGATTCGATTGACTCATTGCGGAACTAATCATTAAAATATTCCTTATAGAGCTATCTAATAAAGTGATTGCTGAAACATAAGACACTACGCTCCCAATTGAAATTAAACCATAATAGGCCTTTAATCCCACATAGAGATAGGAAATAAATAACAACAATTGGCTACAAAGTATAAGAACGATTCCCCATTGAATGCTTTTTGTTGCATATTTACGCCAATTTGAATCCACAGAGAACTTTTTATCTTTCATCATATTAATAATCAAAGGTTGCATATGAAATAAGCGAATGTCTTTTCCATATTTATAATTAACACACAGAGAATAAAAATAACCAAATTTTCGATTACCATCGATATTTTTAAGCATACAATCATAACTCAATTTATTGTCTTTTTTTGCTAATATCAAGGAAGAGAGAGCAACGAATATAATTGTGACAACAATAATTGAAATCGATAAGGGATGATTCAAGAATTTAGCAAGACCACTATTTAAAGAGATACTCGACACTTTTATCAAACCTGATATTAAAACAATCGCATAAATGACTTGTAATAAATCTTTCATAATATTTTCAAATGCCATACGACAATAATTGCTTAATCCCCCATTGGAGTTCGAACCATCTTGTGCTTTTTTTATCAAATCCATTACTTCTTTATCTTCTAATTGTTCATAGTCTAATTCACAACATTTTAAGGAAATTGCATAAGATAACTTCCAAGATAAAAGAATTTCATAAGTTGAAGTCTTATATGTACAAATATTTAATAGATAATTAAATAATAGATTCAAACTAATCAAGAGTATTACGAATACAAGGATATTAGAAAAAGACTGATTCGTTACTAATCCATCTAGAATTCTATAAGAAAAATAGATACTAATAAATGGTGTTATTGATGATAATATTCCTTTAAAGATCATCCAATTAAAATACTTAGGTCCAAGCTTTTTACATACTTTTAATATATGAATTGCTTTTTTAAAACTAGAAGTTTCTTTATTACTATTCATTATCGTCACCTCCAGCTTTATAATATTTTGCTTGTACAGTGAATACTTCAAAATACTTTCCCTTTTTCTTGATTAATTCATCATGAGTTCCTTCTTCTATAATCTTGCCATTTTCTAAAAAGAGGATACGATCACAAAACTTCGTAGAAGATAACCTGTGAGATATAAAAACAGAAGTAGAATCATGAGCAAACTTCTCATAAGTTAAATACATTTTTTCTTCTGCTAAAGGGTCTAATGCGGCTGTAGGTTCATCCAAAAGGAGTAAAGCTGAATTCTTATATAACGCTCTTGCAAGCATCATTTTTTGCATTTCTCCTCCCGATAGACGAATCCCTGATTCATCAAAGTTTTGAGTAATATAGGTGTTTTCTTTATCAGGCAAAGAATCCACTTTTTCTTTTAATCCCGCAAGTGCAATTGCTTCTTCAAATCGCTTTCTGTCCATCTTCTCTTGGAGTTTCACAAGTAACATTTTGTAATATAGTAAATGCTATTGGATTCGAATCTTGAAAGACAGCACTAATAACATCCATATAATCCGCAATATTAAACGAGTTAATATCAATATTGTTAATCAATATTTTCCCACTGGTTGGATGATATAGTCCACATAATAATTTAATTAGTGTAGTTTTACCAGCACCATTAAATCCAACAATTGCAACTTTTTCTAAAGCATCAATCTTAAAAGAAATGTTATGTATTATTTCTATGTCTGTGTCCGGGTATACAAATGAAACATTTTGGAATTCAATTGTATAAGGTTTCTTTAAATCTTTAATTGAGTGTATATTTTTATTATCCACATTTACGACATCATCTAAAAATGCCCGATAATTATTAACTTTAATATTCTCTTGCCTTAATGCATTACTTGACGAAATAAACCCATTCAACCAGGCAGAAAAACTAGTAACAATCCCAATCATAAACGTAAATGTAGGTATATCAATCTTGTTTTGAGTAACGAGTAAGATAAGTGTAATATAAGCTAAGCCATCACGTATAAATAAGAAACTTGTATTTGACAAACTTGCATATAAGTTTTTCTTTGCCGTCTGTTTTTCGAGACAAAATCGGTGGGTTCCTAATAAATCATACTTTTTAAATAACCATTTTTGCATTTTATAGATACGAATATCTTTCCCGTTAATAGCATCTGTTAATGTTTGAGATAGATATTCATTCTCATAAAAATCTTCATTCATCTAATTTTGCTTTTTTTCTAAAAAGATATTTGCCCTTTTAGTTATAAAATAATTAACAATCGTCATTACAACTAACACCAATAAAACCCATGGGGAATAGATGGATATTAAAACCGCAAAAACAATCATTCCAACAATATTTAATATGACGACCGGTGTTTCTTTAAGCATTCGTTCAATACCCATCCAGTTGCTTTGTAATGCTTCAAAAGCCTTACTAACAACTCTTTGTCTAGATATAGGTTCTATCCGATCATATTTATCACTTATTGCCTTTTCAGAAGCTGCAATCCAAAATTCATTACAACGAATAAAAGTATCTTCCCAGCTATATCTTGTACTCGACCATACTTGCAATACATCTAAAATAATGGATAATAGGACAAGCAATAAGAGCACGAGAATAAACTTCTCAATGGATATATGATTTGTTAATACAAACACTACGGATGATACAATAAAACTTTCTAGAATCGGTCTGAGAAGTGATGCGATAAAATTGCAAATCATATAAAGCCGTAACTTCTTATTCGCTTTATCTGCTACTCCACAAACATATTTCATATTACTCACTAAACTATACTTCATATTTTCCTCCTGCATGTTCATAGTATATCAAACTTAAAACCATATATCAATCGAATATACTTTACTTAACGCAACCACTAGTTTCACAATGATTATGTTTCATTGGTTTAACGTAACGCCTTGAATCCTTATGAGTTTTTTTACAATCAAACAATTTCGAATCCGCTTTATTAATCACATTTTGTAACTTACTCACATTCTTTATAAATTGAGCCTCTGCATAAGAATATCCTATAATATAAGGACAGGTATTTATAATGATAGTATTAAAAAAACTTGTATTAATGCTTCATTGTATTGTTTTAATTGAATCAGTATATAGCACAAATTATTATATATAAATATAGGTAGAACACCCGCTTCTACTCCACCCATCCTGTTTGCGTAATCAAGCATGTGAAAAGTAGGCTCAAGATATTTTTCATAAAATCCTGTTTCCTTTAATACAATCGATAAATAATTGTAAGGGAAACATATATTTAGGAGTCTTTTATTTACTATTGTGTATAAACTTTAATGAAAATTCCACAACTTAAATTTTAATCAAGTTTATAAAAAATCGGAGCAAGAGCATAATAAACTTTATTTAAATATACTTCATCTATGTTTAACATAAGAATCTTTTGTCTAAAAATGCAATATCATTTAAGTGTTCATTCGGTACTAAACAAATAAATAAGTGTGCAGTCGTTGTAAAAACACGAATAGAAGACTCAGTATCATTTTTTGATTCAAATTTTTCTTCACAATCTTTATATATTTTGTTAAACTCTGCTTTATTAAATTCCCTTTTACTCAGAATATCATTCAATAATTCAATTGTAAATTTCATAGTTTTCTCCATTCAAAAAACATAATATTATTATGTCATAGGAGATTAAAAAAATGGGAAAAATCCATCCCTAATTAATGGAACACCATAAAAGGAATGGATTTTAACTAATCTATCTTTCTTCTCTAAAATAAGATAAGCCTAAGGATGAAGGAGGTTGATTTAATTTACTCTTTTTCACACTATTTACGATTAATACAATAATTGTAACAACGTATGGAAGCATCTTAATTAATTCAGATGATCCGGCAAAAGTAATCGCAGGTAATAGCACTGGTAAATAATTATATGTCCAAAATAAAGCACCAAATAAAACTGCAGACCAAAGTAAACGAATTGGGCGCCAAGAAACAAAGATAACAAGTGCAATAGCAAGCCACCCAATTGCTTCAATATTATTATTTGTTGACCATAGACCACCACCATATTGAAGAACATATACCATTCCCGCAATTCCACATAAACTACAACCCACAATTGTTGCAACACACTTATAAGCAGTTACGTTTATACCTGCTGCGTCAGCAACTTTTGTCGATTCGCCTACAGCTCTTAAATTTAAGCCGATTCTAGTTTTATTAAAGAATAACATAAGTAGTACCGCAACAATAATAGCAATATATGTCATAATACCATAGTTAAATAGCAAGTCACCAATAAAAGGTATCGATTTTAAACCTGGAATCCCCGCTGAAAAGAACTCTCCACTGACGATGGCTTTCGTATCCGTTAAATTCGAAATGGAAGAAAGAAACTTTCCAAATCCGATTCCAAAGCTTGTAATGATTAAACCCATTACATTTTGATTACATTTAAAAGTAACGCACATGATACTATATAAAGCACCTAAAATCCCACCAACTAATAGCGCAGTAAATATTGCAATAAGAAAAATTACAATTACACTCGGGTTCTCTGAGGCTTTTTCATAATTATAAACAGAATAATAACTTACAAAACCACTTAAATACATAATGCCAGGAACACCTAAGTTTAAATGTCCCGATTTCTCTGTAAGTATCTCACCACTGGATGCAAAAATACAAATTGTAGCAAAAACAACAGCGATACAAATCCAAGAAATAATATTTTCCATTATTTTGCCTCCTTAATAATATTGAGATTATTTTGTTCTTTATCTATTTTTTTCTTATTACGAAAAACAAAATGATAACTGATAAAGAACTCAGATAGCATAATAGCAATAATGATAACAAGCACAATAAACTCACAGGAATACTCATTAAGCCCCGGAGAATAGGATACATTCTTTAGATTAATAGCACCTTTATTTAAAAATACAATTAATCCCGCATATATCATCATAAGTAGGGGGTTAAAATGCCCTAACCACGCAACAATGATTGCGGTAAAACCATATGAACCAGAAGTAGTTGCGGAGATTGTGTGGTCAAAACCAGAAACATAGAAGAATCCAATCAAGCCACAAAGAGCACCTGATAATAAAAGTGTACGAATTATTACCCACTTATATTTAATACCAATATACTTAGCAGTATTTCTACTCTCTCCAATTACTGTAACTTCATACCCATGTTTTGTTTTAATCATATAAAAATAAATAACAAAAACCAAAGATAAAACAACAATTAATGGAATAATTACATCTCCACCTGTAAAAGCACCAAGTGAAGGAAACCAGCCTTTTTCGCTTTGAAAATTGATAATTCCCATAGAAGATTTTGGTCCCCTCCAGTTTTCAGTTGCAAAACTTACTAATTGAATTGCAATATAATTCATCATCAATGTAAATAACGTTTCATTCGTATGATATTTCGCTTTAAAGAAAGCTGGAATAAAGCCCCATAATGCTCCTCCCAAAATAGAAGCAATTAGTATTAGAGGAATTAATACAAGATTCGGTAATGCTTTACAATAAATCATAACAACCGCACTCATTAATGCACCCATTAAAATTTGTCCTTGAGCACCAACATTCCAAAACTTCATTTTATATGCGGGCACTAAAGCCACTGCAACACCTAAAAGCAATAAAAACTCTTTTAAGAAACTAAATATCTTATTCTTATTTTCAAAAGTTCCATTAATCATATAACCAATGGCAGGAAACGGATTTTTACCCGATACTATCCATATGAATAATATAGAAACAACAATGGCAATTGAAATAGAAATAGTTCTTACAATAACTTTCTTCCAAAATGATATGGAATTATTCTTAGCAATACGAATAAGAGGTTCTCTTTTGATTTCACTATTCATTTACTCCACCATCTTTCATAACATTTGTCATAAGTTTTCCTATCTCTTGTTTATTTGAAGTTCGAGCATCAACAATTCCACTAACTTGACCATTACAAATAACCAAAATTCGATCACATAATGCAAGAAGCACATCTAAATCTTCTCCAACATATAAGACAGCAGTCCCATTTTCCTTTTCAGTATTTAATATATTGTATATCGTATAAGAAGTATTTATATCTAATCCCCTTACCGCATACGCCATCATTAATACTTTGGGTTCACTTGCGATTTCACGACCTACAAGTACTTTTTGAACATTTCCCCCGGATAGTTTTCTTACCTCAGTATGTATAGAAGGGGTAATAACTTCGAGTTTGTTTTTTACATCAATTGCTAGATTTGTTGGTTCTTTGTATTTTAAGAATGGAGTTGCACCATTCTCATAACTACGAAGCATCATATTATCAATAATATCCATATTCCCTACAAGCCCCATACCTAATCGATCTTCTGGAACAAAGGAAAAAGAAACTCCTAGGTCCCGAATACCTTTGGGATTCATACCAATTAATTGTTCTTCTTTCCCCGTATCTGGATTATTATATATAACAGACGAACCTTGTTTACAATGTTGTACACCCGCGATTGCTTCAAGCAGTTCTTTTTGACCACTACCTGCAATTCCCGCAACCCCTAGAATTTCTCCCGCATTCAAAGTAAAAGATACATCTTTTAATGCTTGAATTCCAGTTCTATGAATACAATTTAAATGAGATACAACAAGGCGAGGGGTAACATTGACAGGATTTGTACGAGTAATATTTAATACTACTTTTTCACCAACCATCATTTCAGTAAGAAGTTCTTCATTAGCTTCTGAAGTATTTATGGTTCCTACTAATTCACCCTTTCGAAGAACGGATACTCTATCCGATAAATCTAAAACTTCTTGTAATTTATGAGTTATAATAATTATTGATTTCCCATCTTTTTTCATAACTTTTAAAGTTAAAAACAATTGAGTGATTTCTTGTGGAGTTAAAACAGCAGTAGGTTCATCTAATATTAAGAAATTTGTTCCTCTATATAATTGTTTGACAATCTCTACTGTTTGCTTTTCAGAAATAGACATATCAAATACTCTCTTATTTAAATCAATATTAAAACCGTATTTTTTAACTAACTCCGATATTTTTTTTGTATGTTCTTTTTCATGCGTTAAAAATCCATCTTCAAGTCCTAATATGATGTTTTCACACGCAGTAAATACATCTATTAACATGAAATGCTGATGAACCATTCCTATACCTAAATTAAATGCATCTTTAGGTGATAAGATCTTAACACTTTTACCATCCACTAAGATATCTCCTTCATCTGGGTAATAAATCCCGGATAGAATGTTTAATAGCGTAGTTTTTCCACTACCATTTTCCCCTAATAATGAGAGAATCTCTCCTTTTTTAATCGATAGATTAATGCCTTTATTTGCATGAATACTACCAAAAGTTTTTGATATATTTTTTAGTTCAATCGCATTTTGCATATATTTACCTCAATAATTCTAAAAAAAGATAAGAGGACCTACGTATAATATAGGTCCTCTTTTTATAATAGATTTGCAATAAAAGTTATAAAATTACTATTTATTTAACCAAGTAATTCCATCTACTTTAAGATCAAAATATGGTGCTGCTCTCTCTACTGATTCTTCAAAGTAGTAAACAGATCCATCTTGTTTGATAACATTCTTTGTAGGTCCCTCAAAAATTGCAATTCCACCTTGTGACCAATCTCTATAAGAGAAATCAAAATCATGGGAAGTTAATGTTTTACCACCAACAGTAAATTTTGAAGTATCGAATACATGTAATGTTCCATCTTTTAATGCTTTTTCTACTTCGGCAACCTTTTCAGATGTGCCTGCAGCGCAAGAAGTTCCTAATTGTGTAATGCCAACAGCACCATCATTATATCCTTTTGCCCAATCAGTTGCAATTTCTTTTCCATCTAATGCTTGTTGGAAAGCATAAGTATAATACTTACCCCAAACATTTGTAGAACTAGTTAATGCACCCTGTTTTGCAACACTTAGCATATCCACATTATATCCAACGGAATAACATGTTTTGCCAGCTGTTAATAGGGATTGAACTTTACTAGGTGCTCCGGTTGAATCAGCATGTTGACCAATAATAACACAACCATCATTGATAAGAGTTTCTGCAGCAGCTGCTTCTTTATCAATATCAAACCAACTGTCAGTAAATTGAACTTCCATCGCAACATTTGCGAAAACAGATTGGATTCCTAATAAGAAAGCAGTATAGCCAGAAATAACTTCTGCATATGTAAATGCTCCAACATATCCAACTTTAACTTTATCATCAGCAGTTTTATTAGCTTTGGTAATCTTACCAGCTTTTTCAAGCTCAGCAAGTTTTAATCCTGCAACAACACCACTAACATAACGAGATTCATAAATGTTTGTAAAACAATTCTTGAAATTCTTTAAACCGGAAATTGCTGCATAATCACCAGTTGCTGCAACAAATGTAACATCAGAATGTTTCTTTGCAACTTGGTAAATAAAGTCTTGATGACCATAACTGTTAGAAATAATTAAAGTACAGCCTGCAGAAATTAAATCTTCTGCTGCAGTAGTACAATTACTATCCTCAGTTACTTTTTTCTTGTAAAGTACTTGTGTACTCTTATCAAGACCACATGCGGCGATTGCTTCATCAATTCCATCTAAATGAGCTTTTGAGTATCCTTCGGTTTCATCACCAACAAGAATAACACCCACTTTAAGACTTGATCCAGTTTTCTTACAGCCTGCTGTTAATAGGCATAAAGAAAATGCAAAAACAGTTAAAACAATTAACAAACTTTTTTTCATTTTTTTCTCCTTCTTTTAAATCGCAATGACTAAAAAAAGAAAAAAGTCTTGAATAAATCAAAGAGCATTAATAATTATTAAGATGTCTTTAATTCGTAGTGCTGAATTATACGGTTCAGCGTAGAGACTTTCCTCCAATTAGGCAATTATACGAACATCAGGTTTCTCCTGATAGTTATATTATATAGGAGATATCGTTTTTTTACAAATCATATGATTATAAAAACGTTTCCTAAAAATAAAGGTAAAACCTAGTTTTTTTGTAAAAACGCTTACTAGAATATCCAAAAAAAAGACTAAATTAAATGAAAATTTAGTCTTGTGATTAACATTAAAATATTACTTTGTTATCTTTAAATCCCTTTATAATTGCAGAAGATTCAACCCGGTACCCTTGTTCTTCAAGCCGCTTGTGACCACCTTGAAATTCCTTTTCAATCACAATTGCAATCCCCGCAACCTTCGCTTTTGCTTTCTTTATAATATCAATAAGACCCATTGCTGCATTCCCTTCTGCTAAAAAATCATCCACGATTAAGCAATTTTCATTTTCAAGAAGGTAATTTTTATCAATATATATAACGCTATTTGATTTTCTAGTAAATGACTTTACTTCCGCCGTATAAGCATTTTCTGAATTAAGTATAAGTGACTTAGACTTCTTTGCAAATACAACTGGAATATTGCCTAAAACTTGTGATATACCAATCGAAAATGGAATACCACTTGTTTCAATAGTTATAATCTTATCAAT
>CAYYTE010000016.1:0-23566 GCA_964474685.1 uncultured Staphylococcaceae bacterium
GATTCTCATATTTTTATAAACAAGTAGTTAAGTTTCTTTTATTTTATTAAAGAAAGTGATATAATAAACTTAGTATTTTAGAAGAAAGGGGACTTACCTCCATGAGATTTATAGCCATCAATCATTCATATCTTGTAAAACTAGATAATGAAGAATTGCTTGATATATTAAGTAAGGGTTATTATATGGAACTAGGCATTGTTCCTTATCCTATTCTTGAGCATTTATTAAAAAGACATTCCGTAGACTTAAATGATTTGTTTGCGCCCGAACTAATAAATATTGGGTTAGGAAACATATCTAAAGATACGAATGATTATATTTATCAATTGCTTTTCTTGCATAGTTTAAAGGCGAAAAATAGTTCTAATCAGTTTTTTTTAACTGTCAATGAATTACACTATAAAGAAAATGGGGAGGAAAAATATGCCCCGATTCTTTTGTTGCCGGTTACAATTGATTTTGAGAAATCCAAATTATATCCGGTGGATGATGTGATTGTTAATCCACTTCTAGTAAATATTCTTACTCAAAAGAATTTAAGAGAAAATGTGGATAAAAAAAATATTAATGCGTTTAAGGAAGATATATTTGAAATTTCTTCTCTTTATTCACTTCCTAAAATTACGAGTTGTTTCTCTGCGGATAAATATGGTGAAGAATTAGCAAAGAAATTAAATATGGAGTTTGAGTTATCAAATTATTTAACAGTATCTAGTTTAGACTTTCCAGATATTGAGTTTGATAAAGATTATTTTACAGTTCAATCATCCATTTATGAAACGAATAGTTTTGAAGTAATGAAAAAGTTTTATACTTCAGATTTTAAATCAACGACTCCTTTAAATATTGAACAAAAGTATATCATTAATAAAGTACTTCAAAAAGAGAACTTTGTTGTTAATGGAAAACTTGGGAGTGGAAAAACTACTACGATTGTAAATGTAATGTTGGATTTTGTTGGAAGAGGCAAAAAGGTTCTCTATATCAACAATGATTTAACAAATATTGAATCTATCTATTCAACTATTGCAAAGATGGGTTTTGAGAATGTTGTAAGTGATTTAAACCATTCTCCTTTTAAAAATGCAATTATTTCAAGTTCTACTGTTGAACAAAAGAATGTAGATATATTACCTCAACTTCTTGTTGTTAAAAAATATCAAGATTATCTATCTGGAAAGATTCATGGATATATATTTTCAGATTTATTAGAAAAGATTAGTATCTTAAAAGCAAATAATCCTTCGATTCAATCGATACCTGTTGAAACGACACTTGAACGTTATGAAATTGAATCAATTCAAAAAGACCTTGAAATTGTTGAAAAGGATTTAAAGATTGTAGATGATTTTAAATCGAATATTTGGATTTTATTACAATGTAGTCAAAATAACAACTTTGCGAAAGACATTGTTGATAAAACAAAAAGATTTCAAGAGATTCAACAAAAGTTTTATAAACAAAATATCGATTTCTCTAAAAAGTATAACTTAGTTTTACCACGTTCAAGTTCTGATTTCTATCAATTAGGTCTTGAAATGGCTTCTTTTCAAATTGTACGTCCACTTGCTTGTTGGAGCCAAGTTGAAAATCGAAAGAAAGCATTTGACACATTACAAGAATTAGCAACACTATCGGACAGAAACTTCAACTGTTTATCTTATTATAAAAAATCGGTTGCTCCTACATATAAACCTGGTAAAGCTATAAGTTTGTACAAAGAATTATGTGGTAAATATTTGCTAGATGAACCAGCGGATTCGATTTATATATCAAGGCTTCTTGTTAACCCAGAAGCAATGAATAGTCTTATTAGTCGTTTGACAGATAACCTTCATACTTTGATTCAACTAACTAATCGTTTAAAACAGATTTTTAATATAGAAAAAATAAATCCTACTTTCTTGAGTTTTATTAAGAAGGTTTCGCCTCTTGCACTAGATGAAAACTGTGCATCCGTTTATGAAAATTTCTTAACTACTCCTTTTGAAAGCTTTATGGGTAGCTGTAGGTTTATTGAACAAATGCAAACGGAAATACAAGGAGTTTATAAGGACTCAATTTTTCCTTATTTAATGAATGATGATTTATCTTGGAAAGAATATCATGATATAGTTCAATCGTTTAAATCAAACAAAGAATTTAAGCGGATTATCAAAAAGCAATTTTTACATCAGAAGAATTTCATTGATTCAACGATTGTTCCCGCCTCTTTAAAGATTGATAAATTATACCAAGAATTGCTATCCTATTTATCTATTTCTTATGAACAAAATAAGTTAGAAGAAATATTAACTACTTTATTAAGAGTATTCCATAAATTAGAAAAATTTAATGATAAAGAAATTAGTATGTTACTTACTCTTCTTAAGAAATTTAAAAAATCAGGGAAAATTCAGTTATTAGATATTGATGACTTGTTATCGAACTTCGAAAATGCGCTAGCCTCTTGGACAAAACTATCGGAAGAATTGTTATTTTATAAGATCGATATTACGAAACTTACTCTTGAACAAGTTATTGCAACGGAAAATGAAGTAATTGAGTATCTACAAAAAGCAATGTCTATTCAAAAGGAACTATTATCCATATTTGTTTTAAAGAAAACCTTGTCTTCAAATGATTTATTTGAACTAATAAAGATGGATGATGACTTCTTATCTATTCAAAATAAAGTAACAATTGAGAGAAGCAATTATAATTATCTATTTGGTTCTAATTATCATGGGTTTGATACGGTTGTAAGTGAAATTGTGCAATCGCTTGAGCATTTTGAGCATTTCTATGAAAGGTTGAAAAACCCGCTTGAATTAGAAAATATGCTAAGTTTACACTTTGTTGATATTTCAAATGATGTGGAACAAATGACAACAGTGTATAATGCTTGGGTTGTTTCAATGAGAGCTTTTTCTAAGTGTTTTGTTGGCGGGAAAATTGATTTACAGGATAAACCTTTGCAAATGGTATCGGATATTTTAAGTCATTACTCATTAAAATTGAATCAGGTAGACAGTACTTTAGAGATTATTGATAAAATAACAAGAATGGAAGAATTTGGTCTTCATAATATCGCGAGTGGAATTCATAGGGGGGAATATAAGGAACAAATAGCAAATCGTTTCTTATATTCATGCTTATCAAATTATCGTTCAAGTTACGAAAATATGCATCCAAACTTTGAACTTTCAAATATTGTTACGGAATATAATACACTCTATGATATGGAGAAAACACTTGCGAACAATCATATATTTCAACTTCGTGAAAAACTTAAAAATATACATTTAAATCCGAAGATTAAGAATCTATCCTTACAATCAAAATGGATTCAAGAATCAAATTTCAAAACTCCTATGATTGTTTTATGTGATATTAACACGCTCAATCGAACAATTGATATTAAAGACTTTGCTTTAGTGATTGTTGATGATGCCCAATTGGAGAATGTTACAAAGTATTACCGAATCCCTCAAGCGAATCAATTACTTGTATTTGGTGACAAACAATTCCGATCATCCATATCAAATGGCTTAATGCAAAGATTAAATGATGAATATGTCGTAAACTTATCTCACCGTTATGTAGAGATGAGTTCAAGGTTTAATAATCCTTGGTCGTATGAGAATCAATATATATATTCTTTAAAGGTTTTAGTTACTTTGGATAAAGTAGGTTCCCTAGATGAATTTGTAGATAAAGTCCTCTTCTATTACAAAGAAAAACCAAAATCAATTATGAATATTGTTGTGGCAACTCTTGCAACAAGGAAATCAATTACAAGTTTAATTATTGATAAATTAAATCAACAATTGTCCCTAGAGAACATTGTTGATTTATTAGCCCATGAAATAATGATTATTAATGGTGAATATGAAGCCGCAAGATATGCGGAACACGTGTTTATTTATTATGATGATTTTAAAGATATGGATCTAGTATTTAAATCTTTGGTATTTTCCAATTTTGCGGTTGCATCGAGTAGTGTAGAAGTTTATTATGTCAGTAAAGAAGATGAACAGTACAATTTAAAGATTGTTAAGGATATTAATAATTTAATTGGAAAAACGAAACCGGTTGATCGAGTGCTCACAGGAATTTCTTTAAAATTATTTAATCGTCTTGCTATACGCTATACAAAAACACTCATTGGCTTTGGTGGATTTGATGTTGTAATGAAGTCGAAAAAGAATATTGGAATTTGTATTTTGAATAAGTATAATTCTCATAATTTCTCTAATTATGATGAATATATTTATTATAAAACAGAATATGAGAAAAATGGTTGGCAAGTTGTTGCCCTCACTTTAGATGAGTTAGCGAATAATTTCGATGATATTGTAACATCTCTTTTAAATCTTGCAAATGGAGGGTCAACTGATGGCGCAAAATCGTAAGATAATGCAAGAACTCGTGGAGGTTGTAAAAGACCCAATGCAACATCTACCCGTTGCTAAAAGAAAGTTTTTAAAAGCAAAAGAAGAGGGGTTTGATTTTTCTTTCAAAGCGTATAAAGGAAGGACGCTTCTACATTATGCGGTTAAGAGCAATAATGTAGAAGTAATAAGGACTCTTGTAAAATTGGGTTGTATTGTAGATTTATGCGATGATAATTATGATTCCCCACTTCATATGGCGGTTAGTTTAAAGCGTTATGAATGTGCAAGAATGTTAATCAAAGGCGGAGCGGATATTAATATTGCGGGGGAAATGGAACAAACCCCTCTTCATTATGCTGTTGTTACAGGATCTATGGAGATGGTTCGTCTATTGATCAAAAATGGTGCGGATTCGTCTTTGGTAGATGAAAAAAATTTATCTCCTTTAGATTATGCAAAGGATGAGAAAAATATGAATCTTGTGAATTTTTTAGAAAAAAGAAAGGAACTTATATGTTAGAACGTATATTACAAAATATAGAACAACAAATAAACGCTGTCGGAACTCTTTCTTTTGTTCTCGATCTTGTTTTATGTATTGCTTGTATTGTCTTTATATTTATCGTGTTTTCACGGTTTATTCCCAAAAAATATTTAGTGTTTGGAGCTATCTTCTATATCGTAGGATTTGTGGCTTCTTTCCTATTTGGTTTTACTTTCTTCAAAGATGTGTTAGTTGTTGGATTTTTATCTTTTATGGTATTAGGAATTGTGTTCTATGTGCCCGAAGTTAAAAAAGCAAAGATTACCAGGAATGCAAAATCAAGTAGAAATTATGTTTCAACTGAAGATGCAAAAGAAGAATTGATTGATACTTTAATCAAAACAATTAGTCATTTAAGTGAACGTCATATTGGTGCAATCATCACACTTGAAAAAGAAAAGAGTCTCAATGCTTTTATTGAAAAAGCGGTTAAACTGGATGCTTTAGTTAGCTTTGAACTTTTAGATACTATTTTCTTTAAGAATACAGCACTTCATGATGGCGCTGTTATAATTCGTGGAAATAGGATTGTCTGCGCAAGTGCATTCTATCCTTCTAGTGAAAAAGCGGATATTCCGCAACATTATGGTTCAAGGCATCGTGCCGCAATCGGCATTAGTGAACAAACGGATGCATATACGATTGTAGTTTCAGAAGAAACAGGCGAAATTGCAACAACAATTAATGGGACTATTGCGGGTGACGTTTCGCTTGAAGCCCTCAGAAGTTCGTTGTCACAACAGGTTGTTGTTCATCAATAGGAGGTGAGACACTTGTCTACATCAATATTTGGAGTTATAGTTTTTAATATTTCAGCACCTATATTTTATATTGGTATATGTTTAATTTTATTTTTATTTCTAATTAGTTTATTTTCAATTTTAATGTTTAAAAAAACGGTAATATTTGAATTTATTCTTGGATTATTTCTTTATATATTGCTTCTTAGTGTAAAACTTCCGGTGGTAGTTCACTATTTATTTATAGTACTTATAGTTCTTCTCTGTGGAGCCGCATCCTATGAATTCGTTACAATTATACAAAAGAAACAAGTTATGATTGATAAATCTCTTGACACATTACTCGCTCAAGAGGATGCTTTCTTTATACAAGTGGATAATAAAAATAGAATTGATACTGTTTCGACGAGCGTATTACGACATACAAATTGTTCCAAAGAACAATTTAAAAAAGCATTTTTGTGGGATGTAGTATTTAAATATTGGGATATTCAAAAAATTAATAAAGAGACGATTACTCCGGATTTGAAAACAGCCTTTATACTGCGTTGTAGTGATAATTCTTCACTTCACAAAAATCTACTCGCTGATTTTGTTATTAAACAAACCTCTCACCCTTTAGATACTATTGATACTTCGAAATTATCTCTTCAGGAATATCATTTATTAATTGAACCGATTATATTTCATAAAAAATGTATCGCTAAAAATATTTATCTCTACAGGAATTTAGAAAGTGCCTTTATAAATTTAAATAATCTTTTACAAAATGCAACACTTAGAATCGATAGTATGAAACAGCAACAATATATATTAGAGAGTTTATCGAATCGTACAATTCTTTACTTTGACTATTTTACGAAAACATATGTTGCTACATCTTCATTTGTTACTTTTGCTCATTTAAAAGAAAATGAAATGAAGTTTGATGAACTATATAACAACATTCATCCGGATGATCGTCACAATTATGAAGAACAAGCAAAGACAATTAACAGTTTTATGATTACAAAGATTAAATTTCGTTTGTTAATCAATGATGAGTATTATCAAGTTCTTGAAGACTCTATATATCAAGAGCAAGATAATCATTTAATTTCTGTAATTCATGTTCTTTATAAGGTAGGTGAAGAAACGGAGTCTAACGAACCACTTTCTACTCAAGAGATGCACTCCACTTTAGAAAGCCTTACTTCGAAACATATTGTTGAGGTTATGAAACAAACAGAAAAAATGCTATCAGGTGAAGAAGATGTTTAATTTCACTTCAATTCTTCTCATGGCAGGTGATTCCACTCGTTTTTTAACTTCGACAAATAAAACCCTCTATGAGGTGTTTGATAAACCTTTATTTTTGTATTCGCTATCTACTATATTAAAGTTTTCAAATAATACTCAAACGATTTTAGTCGTTCGTTTAAATGATAAAGAAACTGTTGAAAAGATTCTCCTCGAAAATCATCTAGATAATGTTCAACTTGTCGCTGGTGGTGCAACTCGAGCGGAGTCCGTTCGAAATGGATTACAAAATGCTTTGAATGATCTTGTAATTATTCATGATTGTGCAAGACCAAATGTTCAATATAATGATATTGAAAAATTGTTAAATATGCCGGATGAATTTCTATGTGGTTCTTTATACCATAAAGTTACGGATACAGTTCGTCTTGTTCATGACAATAAATCAATTACGATTCCACGTGAAAAATTAAGGGCAATAACCACTCCGGAAATATTTCGAAGAGAGTGCTTTAAGACAATTCTTCTTAATCAAAATGATCTAATTACGGATGAATTGATGCTATTTGAAGAGAAATATCCAATTTTCTATGTGGAAGAATCAATGAATAATTTGAAAATAACTTCAAGACAAGATTTAGAATTGTTTGAAAATATTAAAGATAAGAATGCTCTATTCAAAGTAGGTCATTCCTTTGATTTCCACGTTTTATGTGAAGGAAGGCCTCTTATATTAGGTGGTGTAACTATGCCATTTAAAAAGGGTCTATTAGGTCATAGTGATGCGGATTGTTTGTATCATTCTTTAAGTGAGGCTGTTTTAGGTGCTTTACAATTAAAAGATTTAGGAACGAATTTTCCAGATACAAGTGACTTATATTTAAATATGGATTCATCTTTCTTTGTGAAACAAGCAGTCGCTTGGATGATAGAAAAATCATACCATATTGAGAATATAGATATGATGATATATCTTGAGCAACCAAAACTTCAAAGTTATATCCCTCATATTACTAAAAATATATGTGAGTTAACGAATTGTCAATATGTATCTATAAAAGCTACGACTTTGGAAAAGAAAGGCCTAATAGGCCTTAGTGAAGGAATTGGTGCGGAAGCCTTTGTCTTATTAAAAAAGGACTAGGCTTTTTCTTTATATTTTATAATAGACTTTTCTTGCGTGAAAGTAAAAAATGGTGTATAATATTCAATAGAGGTATTTTAATATGTTAGACAATTCAACAACTATAAAAAAGATTAATGATGTTATTCAAAAACTTCGCCCATATCTAAATTCAGATGGTGGAGATATTGAATTTGTTAAATATGAGGACGGTATTGTATATGTTCACTTATTGGGAGCTTGTGTGGGGTGTGAATCAAGCAATGATACAATTCAAAATAGTGTAGAAGCCATGTTACTTGAAGAAGTTCCAGGAGTAATTGGAGTTGAGAATATGGTGGAGGACCAAGAAGGTATTTCTAGTAATGAAACCTGGTGATATTGTTTATGGCACAATTACAAACATTGTAGGGTATGGGGCTTTCGCAAAGGTAGATATATATGATGGCTTAATTCATATATCTGAATTTTCGGATAACTTTGTAAAATCAATTGAAGACTATGTAACTATTGGTGAGGAAGTTCGACTTAAAGTGTTAGAGGTGGATGAAATAAACCATAGGATTAAACTAGGTTATAAACAAATCCATAAAACTAGAGGCGTGAAATGTAAGGTACCTACTTATGTAGTTGGATATAAACCAATTAAGGACCAAATGGATAATTGGATAAAAGAATATGAAGTGAGGTTAAAAAATGAAACAACAAATTCTCAAACAAAATAAGAAGATTTTATTTATGTCAACTCTAACTATTGTTAGTTTGATTGTATTATTAGTCTTTGTTTGTCTATTGTTACCTTCTAGTAGAAAAGAGGATAAAAAAATGTTAGATGAATATCCACAATTAACAGATGTTTCGAATATTTTTAAAACAAGTACTGTTAATGAAATTAATTATCGAATTGACCATAAAGAGTCTTTTCTTTTTTTCTTAGGATTCCCTGAATGTCCTTGGTGTCAAGCAGTTGCTCCAGTTTTAAATAGTGCGGGAAAAGCAATGGGGCAAGATGTTATATACTATGTTAATATTTTATTACCTCGTGAGGATGAGACTTGTAAAGATCATGCGGCTTTTTTAGAATTAGAAAAGAAGATTGAAGTAGTAAAGGATCCAATTAAAAATAGAATTAACGCTCCTACAGTCATAACGATTGTTGATGGCAAGGTTGCTATGTATCATCTTGATACTGTTGTTAGCCATAAGGTAGAATCTGGGATTCTTCCTAAAATGAATAAAGAACAAGTTGAAGAGTTGACACAAATCTATAAAAAAATGATGGGCAACTAATATAATAAAGGATAGTTAAAAAATAATTGCATAAGGTGTAACCTAAATTGTGCGAGTCGTTATTTACGCTTTTAAGAAATAGTTGATGAGGCAAAATATATGAAATATTTAGAAATAAAAGTGAATAGTGTAGAAGAGATGATTAACCTTGGAACTCTTATCGGTCCTATTTTAAATAAGAATGATGTTCTTGGCTTAGATGGTGATTTGGGAAGTGGAAAAACGATGTTTACCAAAGGCATCGGCAAAGCCCTTAATATTGATAGAGTGATAAATAGTCCAACTTTCACTATTATGAAGATTTATGATTGTGGCTCAAATCAAAAAAATATTACAAAATTATATCATTTAGATGTTTATAGATTAAAGGATTCGACAACTGATTTTGAACTAGAGGAGTATTTCTATCTTGAAGGATTAACAATTATTGAATGGTCAAAGATCATTGAAGATCTGTTACCTCCTCAAACGATTCATTTTAATATTACTAGAATTGATGAAACAAGTAGACTTGTAGAAGTTAAAAACTTAAATAAAGACATGATTGATACAATATATTATGTTGTAAAAGGAGCAGGTTATGAAATTGTTTATAGATAGTTCCACAAATTATTTATATTTGGCCTTGTTGTCAGAAAATGTGAATTCAGCATTTGTTCGTCTTGGCAAAAATGACCATTCGGAAACTATGGTTGATTTTATTAATCAATTTCTCAAAGACAATTGCGTTTTTCCACAACAAGTGGATAGTATTTATGTTGGAAGAGGGCCGGGTTCTTATACTGGTATAAGGCTTGCGGGGACAATTGCTAAAGTATTTGCTTGTATTACGAACATCTCTTTGTATTCTTTTTCATCACTGGATTTATTACTTGCATCACATAGGTTTGATGAAGGTTTGTTCCTTGCTCGCATCTGGGCAAAAAGAGACCATTCTTACTATAAGGCTATTGAGTATTACAAGGATTCTTCTAGTAGGTTAATTCAAAATGATACCTATTCGGAAGATAGTATCCTTGAAAAATATAAAGATTATAAAGAACTATTACCTGAAGATATTTATCCTCAAGCGAGTTTTCAATTAGCAAAGAACATTCTAGATAATCATCTTTATAAAAAAGAAGACTATTTCACATATGTACCTAATTATATGAGGGAAAGTATTAATGGTTAATATTCGCCTTGCTACTAGTAGAGATTTAATTCTTATTCAAGAACTAGAAACAAGAGAGTTAAATGAAAATCTAAATGAGGTTTATTATCAATTTATTGATACAGAAAAACTAAATATTTTTGTTGCATTTGATAGTGATTCTCTAGTGGGGGTTCTTTCCATCTTTAATATTTTAGGTGAAGTAGAAGTTCTAAATTTCTGTGTAAAAAAAGAATATCAATCAAAAGGTATTGGACAAACGCTGTTTAATCAAATGATTCATTTTTTAAAACCTCTGAAAATCCGATTAGAAGTGAGAGAAACGAACGCTCGTGCCATTCAATTTTATACTTTAATGGGGTTTAATAAAATAGGAATTCGAAAAAACTATTATGGTGGCTGTGAAAATGCACTCTTAATGGGAAAGGATTATTATGAAGATATTAGCAATTGAAACGAGTTGCGACGAAACTGCTGTAGCAATTATTGAGGATGGAAAAAAAGTTCTTGCAAATGAAGTCTATACTCAAATAGATATTCATAAGCTTTATGGTGGTGTTGTTCCTGAAGTTGCAAGTAGAGAACACATTGCTAAAATAACGTATGTTATTATGCAAGCAATGAAGGCAAGCGGCTTAGAATTTACAGATTTAGATAGCATTGCGGTTACTTCAGAACCCGGATTAATTGGCTCTTTAATGGTTGGAGTGAATGCGGCGAAAACTATTGGAATGGTGTATGGGTTACCTATTATTATGGTAAATCATATTTATGGGCACATTTACGCAAATTATCTTGAAGCTGATTTTCATTTTCCTTTACTTGCTCTAGTTGTATCGGGTGGTCATACTCAACTAGTTTTAATGAAAAAGCATTTTGACTTTGAGATTCTTGGGGAAACATTAGATGATGCTGTTGGTGAAGCGTATGATAAAGTAGCACGTGTTGTTGAAGTAGGATATCCTGGAGGACCTATTTTAGATAATATGGCTGCATTAGGCGAACCAACATATGATCTTCCTAGACCAAAGTTAAGCAATGAAGATTATAATTTCAGTTTTTCCGGTTTAAAAAGTGCAGTTATTAATTTACATAACCAATGCAACATGAAACATATTGAATTAAATTATAATAACTTAGCAGCTAGCTTTCAACAAGCAGTTATTGATTGCTTAGTTACTAAAACTGTAAAAGCTGCTAAAGAATTTAATGTGAAACAAGTGGTTGTTGCGGGTGGAGTTTCTGCAAATAAAGGCTTGAGAAATCGTATGAAAGAGGAAATGGATAAGTTAAATATAGAATTAACTGTTCCTGCTTTTAAGTATTGTACGGACAATGCCGCAATGATTGGGGTAGCTGGTTATTTTGAATATTTAAATAACAAGGAATGTAAATAGTATGTTTTTTTTAAGTGCGTTTTTAGATGAAACTGGATGCCCTACGCTTCTTATGTATTTTGTTATATTTGGAGTTATACTAGCAGTTATTCTTATATTCTTTATTGTGTGCTTAATTAAGGTTATTAATTTTTATAAATTCGTAAAAAAAGAAGAAGACAAAGTAAAAGAGTTTTATGATAATGAAAAGTTCTAGACATCTAGAACTTTTTTAATAGGCAATTATCATTAGGCAATATATAAAACAAACTCGGTTTATATTAATATTTATTCGAAGTGTTTTTAAAGATTTATCAAATGCTTTGAATATTAATCTCGAATGTGGTAGAATAAATACGAATTTGGATTTTTTAAATATTGTAAAAATATGGTTCATTTTTTTACTTTTAAAGAACTCAAACTACTAAAAAAAGATAGAAAGAAAGGAAATTTTATGGGAGTTAAAATTGTAGATACTTCATTACGTGATGGTCATCAATCATTACTTGCGACAAGACTTTCTACTGAAGATATATTGTCTGTGGCTCAATTGATGGATAAAGCAGGATATTATGCTTTAGAAGTATGGGGAGGAGCAACATTTGATGCTTGCCTTCGTTTCTTAAATGAAGACCCTTGGGAAAGATTACGTGCAATTCGTAAAGCTTGTCCAAATACTAAGTTGCAAATGCTGTTTCGTGGCCAAAACATATTAGGTTATCGTCATTATTCAGATGAACTAGTTGAAAAGTTTGTTGAGAAATCTCTTGAAAATGGTATTAACATTATTCGTGTATTTGATGCTTTAAATGACTTAAGAAATTTAAAGAGCGCTGTTGATGCGGTTAATAAATACAAAGCAAAATATGATGGTTCTTGCCAAATTGCATTATCATATACAACAAGTCCTGTTCATACGATTGATTATTATGTTAAATTAGCAAAAGATGTTCAACAAATGGGGGCTGATTCTATTTGTATCAAAGATATGGCAGGAGTTTTACTTCCTGAAGATGCATTTGAATTAGTTTCAAGAATTAAAAAAGAAATTTCGATTCCGCTCGAACTTCATATGCATTGCACAGGTGGTATTTGCGAATACACATTAATGAAAGCCATTGAGGCAGGTGTTGATATTATCGATACCGCTTTATCACCACTTTCTGGTGGTACTAGCCAAACTTCTACGGAGTCTATTTGCTATGCATTACGTGGAACCAAATATGATCCTAAATTAAACATTGATTATTTGGAACAAGCATGTGCGAAATTAACACCGATTAAAGACCGTTTTTTAAAGAATGGCGGTTTAAATCCAAAAGTACTAACGGTAAATCCTGGTATTTTAAAATACCAAGTTCCTGGTGGAATGTTATCCAATTTAATTAAACAATTAACAGAACAAGGTGCTATGGATAAATATGAAGCAGTACTTCATGAAATTCCAAGGGTAAGAAAGGATTTAGGCTATCCACCACTTGTTACTCCTATGAGTCAAATGGTTGGAACACAAGCTGTAATGAATGTAATTACCGGTGAACGTTATAAAATGTGTCCAAAAGAAATCATCAGTTACCTTGAAGGTCAATATGGACAAGCACCTGCTGAGATTAATGAAGAGGTTCGTGATAAGATTTTTTCTGCAAATAATTTAACAAAAAATGATATTATCACATATCGACCTGCGGATGCAATTAAACCTGAATTTAATGATATGAAAGAAAAGTATAAAGACATTTGTGAATCAGATGAAGATGTTCTATCTTGTGCGTTGTTTGAAAATGTTGCGGTTAAGTTTTTGGAAAACCGTAAAAAATCAAAAGAACAACAAGTGGAAGATTTCAATGTTTACATTGGTTGATAGGTGAATGATATGAATTTATTGAATTTAATTTTAACACATAATGCAAAAATTTCTCTTGGTGAAGGGGCAATTGTAGCTCTTGTATGCATTATTATTGTATTTGTATTGTTACTATTATTTGTTGGCTTAGTTTCATTACTTAAGTTTATTGCTCCAAAAAAGCAAAATGAACAAGTGGAATCAAAACCAAGTGTAGAACAACCAGTTGTAAAAAAAGGAATTAAATTAGAAGATATTAAAGATGAAGATATGATGGTTTCTTGTTTAGTTGCAACTATTGATTATCATGAAGAAACAAAAAAAGATGTTCGTGTTGTTTCGGTAAAACAAATTTAATTTAGAGAGGTAGATTTATGAAAGTATATAATATTAAAGTTAATGGAAAAGTATTTCAAGTAGAAGTGGAATCAGTTTCTGCTGAAGATGGTAAAAAGATTGAAACAGCTGCACAAGCTCCAGTTCAACAAGCTCCTGCTCAACAAGCGCCTGTAAGTGCTGGTTCAGCTGAATTAAAAGCACCTATGGCTGGTACAATTAATGATGTTCGTGTTCAAGTTGGCCAAGTTATTAACAAAGGTGATGTTGTAGTAATACTTGAAGCAATGAAACTTGAAAATGAAGTAAAATCTCCTGCTTCTGGAACAGTGAAAGCTGTTTTAGTTTCCAAAGGCCAAACAGTAACAAACGGTCAAAAAATTATAATTATCGGGTAGGTAGTTATATATGATATTGACTCTAAAAATTGGTGAGTTATTTAGTAACTTTTTTCACCAAATGGGTTGGTTTTCAGGAGGAGAGTTTGATCCTAATTTCTGGCTAAGAATGATTATGGTTGCTGTAGGGCTTTTATTAATCTTTCTTGCCATTCGTAAAGGATTTGAACCTTATTTGTTAATCCCTATTGGCGTAGGTATGTTACTTGTTAACCTTGACCCAAATCTTTATAATGCAGCCGATAAGACTGGTTTGTTATATCAATTACATCAAGGAATATCTTATGAGATCTTCCCACCGCTTATCTTTTTAGGAATTGGTGCTACGACAGACTTTGGTCCGTTAATTGCCAATCCAAAAAGTTTAATCTTAGGTGCAGCAGCTCAATTAGGTATTTTCGTAACATTTATTTTAGCATTAGTATTTGGTTATGATGGCTTACAAGCAGCCGCAATCGGTATTATTGGTGGTGCGGATGGGCCAACAGCAATCTTCTTATCAAATAAGCTTTTAGGCTCAACAGTAGATGGACAAGCATTATGTGCAATTATTGCAGTTATCGCTTATTCCTATATGGCTTTAGTTCCGGTTATTCAACCCCCAATTATCAAAGCCTTAACAACTCATAAAGAACGTAAAATTCATATGGATAATATTCGTGAAGTATCAAAACGTGAGCGCATTATTTTCCCTCTTATGATAATGGTTATTTCAATTTTAATCATTCCTTCAAGCAGTGCATTAATTGGTATGTTAATGCTTGGTAACTTAATTAAAGAAAGTGGCGTAGTTCCAGAACTTGTTCAATCTGCGTCTAAAACTATTATGTACACTGTTACAATTTTGTTAGGACTTTCTGTAGGAGCAACCGCAACGATTACAATGGCTAATGCGCTTGACTTTGTAAAGATCTTTGTTTTAGGAATTGTTGCATTCTCATTTGCTACGGCAGGTGGTGTTTTAGCAGGAAAACTAATGTGCAAACTCACTCGTGGAAAAGTAAATCCTATGATTGGTGCCGCAGGTGTTTCGGCTGTACCTATGGCTGCTCGTGTTGTTCATAAGTTAGGCCAAGAAGAAGATGATTCGAACTACTTACTTATGGCCGCAATGGGACCAAACGTTGCTGGTGTAATCGGATCAGCAGTTGCCGCAGGATTATTACTTGGTATCTTTGGTTGATATTTAGGTAGTTTTTGATACCTTTAATTAATTTAAGAATATATAATTGCGAATACCTGTGTATTATAGGCTATAATTAGCAAGAATAAAAAAAGTCAATATTTGTCTTTATGGATGAATGTTGGCTTTTTTATTATATTCTATTTATGGCTTAACAGAATTATTTTTCCAAGTACATCTTTAATACCATTTGATTGAATAAAATCTTACTTTGTGGTACAATAAATATATATAATAACTAATTTTATAAGGTTGGTGGAATATGGAAAAATTAGATTTAGAAAATGCAAAGATGGAAATACAACGTCTTACGAAATTAAATGAGGAATTAAAAACCACCCTAGCAAATCAAGAAGATTTTGAAAACCTCAGTAATCCTGAATCTCTTTTAAAGTACTATCTAGGGAAGTATGAAGATTTATTTTTACGTATTTACACAAAAAGACAACAAAACGAGTTTAAAAATTCTTTAGAAATTAGTTCGTCTTTTGATAACAACAAGAATGAAGAAAAAAAAGACATTGAGGCAATTCAAAAGCAAATACAAGAAGTGGATGATACCATTCAAAAAAATGATGATTTAGCTTCCTCGCTTCATGAAAAATATGAAGAACAAGCGCATGAATGTGATCAAATGAGTTTAAATATAAAAACCTACTTGAATGGTTTTTTTGATAAGGTAGTTCCTTCAATAAAACAGCAGGATACGAATGAAAAAGTTTTAGGTTATGTTGATTTCTTTATTCAACAATTGGAAACAAAAATAAATCAAATGTATATATCTTTCTCTGAATTATCGCTTTTACGAGATAAGACAAAAGAACTATATGATAAACAATTGGAATCAAATATTGAAAATAAAGACTTGCTTTTGCAAGAAAGAACTCAATTATTTTCTACTCTTCAAACACTTGACGCAAACATTAATTTAGATGAATTTCAAAACTCTTCTATGTTAACTACGAATAATGAGGAAAGGAAAAAGGATTTTGAAGAATTCTTTGCCCGTTATAAAAGAAATCAAATGGTTGAATTGCATGATATATATAAGAGATCTCGTTTTAAAAAAATATCGGACGAGGAAATAATGAAAATCCTCGATAATAAACTATTTGAATATGAAAAGACTTTAACTACTCTTCCTTTGCCTTATGATGAATTAGCAAGATTACAAAAAAAGAAAATGGCCTTAATTCAACAAAAAATGGAATTAGAGATTGTAAAAGATGATTATGATCATTTAGAAAGAGTGGTAGCTTTTTTAAAAAAGCAAGACAAAGAGATTGAGTCGAATATTACTCAAATGGAGTCATTTGTTCATAGTGTGGTTCTTTTATTACAAAATAACCCTACTTATAAAGATTTCTATGATGAATATGAACAAGATGAGGAAATTGTTGCGAACTGTAATGAACAACTAGACTTGGAGAAAGCCCAGTTAAAGTTTTTACAAAGTCAACAATCGTTGCCATTGGAAGAGATATATAAAGTAGAACAACAAATAGAGATTGAAAAACAAAAGATCTACCAATTAGAAATAAAGAGAGATAAAGCTCTTAGTAAAAATAATAAAAAATTACAAGATAAAGAATATTATAATTTTATAATGGTTGTTTTAGAAAAGAAGTTATGTGAAAGCCGATTACCAATCATTTATGGACAAGAAAGACGTTTCCGTACTTTTCTTGATAATAAATGCCATGATATTCTTGATTTAAGAAAACAATTAGAAGAATACACGAGTGTTTCAAATGCCTTAATGGAAGTGGAAAATGAAATTAACAATCTCAGATAATTTACAAAAAGAATTACCAGATTTTTCCATTATAAGTTATTCAATGGATGTTTGTTTACCTTGTGCAATGGATAAGACAAAAGAAGTATCTGCTTTTATTGAACAAGTAGAAACCTCTTTAAAAGATAGTGTTCTAAAAACTCAAATTTGTTCTGATTATAAATTAATCGAAACTCGTAATGCTTATAAAATTTTAGGAAAAGACCCTTCCCATACTCGTCCAGCTTGTGAGGCTTTGTTTCGTCGTGTTAATGATGGAAAAAAATTATATAGATTAGGCGATGTTATAGACTTAGGGAATGTTTTAAGTCTTCTTTGTAAAAGAAGCGTTTGTGTTGTTGATTATGATAAAATATCCGGTAACATTCTCATAACAAAAGGGATTAAAGATGAACTTTATTATGGAATTGGTAGAGGGTTGATTAATGTGGAGAATATTCCTGTTTATAAGGATGATATATCTAGTTTCGGTTCAGTAACATCGGATACTGAAAGGACAATGATTACGAGTACAACAAAAAAAATTCTTGTTATGATACTTTGTTTTAGTAAAAATGATTTATCCGTGGATGAATTAAAATTAAAAGAAGTTTTTACAAAATATCATACTTGTATGAATCTAATAAAAATACAACAATATTGAAATATATAGAAAGGAGTTATAGTAAAATGTTTTTTGTTTTACTATAATAGAAGTATGAGTGAAATTAAAATAAATAATGACTCTCTTTTAGCAAATGAGTCAAACTTTATCAAAACAATAATGGAGGAAGATTTAAAAAGTGGAAAAGTGAACCACATTTTAACTAGATTCCCTCCGGAACCAAATTCATATTTGCATATTGGTCATGCTCGCGCAATTATTATGGATTTTGAACTTGCTAAATGTTTCAATGGAGCGACAAACTTAAGATTTGATGATACGAATCCTTCAAAAGAAGGAACGGAATTTGTTGAAGCGATTAAAAATGATATTGCATGGCTTGGGTATTCGCCTAAGACGATTAACTATGGTTCAAAATATTTTGAACAAACATATGCATATGCAATTGAATTAATAAAAAAAGGACTCGCTTATGTGGATGATTTATCTCAAGAAGATATGTCCATTTACCGTGGTTCTACTACCGAACCCGGTAAGGAATCACCTTTTAGAAATCGAAGCGTAGAAGAAAACCTTACGTTATTTGCTTTAATGCGTGAGGGAAAGTTTGGGAACGGTGAAAAAACATTACGAGCAAAAATTGATATGTCGAGCCCAAATATGAATATGAGAGACCCGGTATTATATCGTATTATGCACATACCTCATCACCAAACAAAAGATTTATGGTGTATATATCCTATGTATGATTTTGCTCATCCTCTTCAAGATGCTTTAGAAGGAATCACTCATTCTCTTTGTAGTATTGAGTTTGAAGATCACCGGCCTTTATATGAGTGGGTTGTGAATAATTGTTGTATTGATATGCCTAGCAAGCCTCGCCAAATTGAGTGGGGAAGACTTGCTATTGCTCATACTATTCTAAGTAAAAGATATTTAAGAGAACTTGTTGAAAAACATCTTGTAACCGGTTATGATGATCCAAGAATGCCGACTCTTGTAGGGCTTCGCCGTAGAGGCTTTACTCCTGAAGCAATTAAGGCATTTATTTTGTCGACAGGATTATCAAAGATAAACTCTACTGTTGATGTTGCAATGCTTGAATATTTCTTAAGGGAAGATTTAAAGTTGAAAACTGTTCGACCAATGGCTGTAATTAATCCATTAAAGGTTGTTATTACAAATTATCCTGAAGGAAAAGTAGAATATTTAGAAGAAGAGAATAATATTGAAAATCCTGCTTTGGGGAGTCATAAGATTGCTTTTTCTAAAGAATTATATATTGAAAAAGAAGACTTTATAGAAGTAAAACCAAATAAAAAATGGAAAAGACTCGCGCTTAATGAAGAGGTTCGTCTTATGCATGCTTACTTTATTCGTTGCAATGAAGTTATTAAGGATGAACAAGGTGAAATTGTCGAACTACATTGTACATATGACCCAGATACAAAGTCTGGAAGTGGGTTTGAGGGAAGAAAACCAAATGGAACCATTCATTTCGTAGAAGCAACAAAAGCGGTACCAGCTACTTTTAATCTATTTTCACCACTTGTCTTAGATGAACATGTTGATTCGGATACATTCCTAGAACATATCAATCCATTATCATGGATGTCAAGTAAGGGATATGTTGAAGAATATTTAAAAGATACGATACCAGAGGATAAATTTCAATTTATTCGTAACGGCTATTTTTCAACCGATAAGTTATCAAATAAAGATGAGCTTGTTTTCAATCGTATTGTGGAACTTAAGTCTTCTTTTCCGGTTAGTCCAGTAAATGAGAAAAAAATATGATGGAAGATTTTAATTTAAATAAAGAACAATTAGAAGCAGTTAAAACCGTTGATGGTCCAGTCATGGTTTTTGCGGGGGCTGGGACAGGAAAGACAAAAACTTTAATTTCCAGAGTCATTTATATGATTAAAGAAGCCCATATTATACCTTACCGAATTTTAGCAATTACATTTACAAAAAAAGCAACGAATGAAATGCGAGAAAGATTAAATAATTCTTTAGATATTGAGGTAGCAAAACAAGTAAATGTATCAACAATTCACGCTTTGTGTGCGAGAATTCTTCGAATGAACTATTCATACCTTGGATATTCAAGAAATTTTGAAATCATTGATGATGATGATGCGGTTAAATTAATGGGAGATGTTTTTAAGAAATTAAAGCTTGATCGAAAAACTATTTCTCCAAAATCCGCTTTAAAGATGATTAGTGATATTAAAAATGGCATAGGCACAAAAACTTATATTATTACTCCAATCATTGATGCCTATCAAGCTTATTTAAAAGAGAATAATATGGTTGATTTTGATGACTTATTGTTATTAACTCTTCAACTATTTGAAAATAATACGGATGTGTTATCCTATTACAGAAAAAGGTTTGAATATTTATTAGTGGATGAATTTCAAGATACGAATGAAGTTCAAGGAAAAATAATAAAGATGCTTGCGGCACCATTAAACAACTTATTTGTTGTTGGCGATGATGACCAAAGTATTTATTCTTTTCGTGGAGCAAACATTAAAAACATGCTTGATTTTACAAAAGAATATAAGAATGCAAAAGTAATTAAATTAGTACAAAATTATCGTTCAACCAATGTTATATTAAAAGGCGCCAATGAAGTGATTCGCCATAATAAAACTAGGGAGCCTAAGGAATTGTATTCCTTAAGAGAAGGAACGAATAAAGACGTTATTATTCAAGAGGCTTATTCCTATGAGGATGAAGCGAAATATGTTACAAATGAAATTATTCATCTAGTTGAACATGGTGGTTATCAGTATAAGGATATTGCGGTTATATATCGAAATAATGCCATTTCAAGGCCCTTTGAATTAACGTTTATTGAAAATAGGATTCCCTATAATATTTATGGTGGATATGCCTTCTTAAAAAGAAGAGAAATTAAAGATATAATTTCATATTTACGTTTTATTTTAGATGATACAAAGATTGTTCATTTCGAACGAATAATTAATCTTCCTCCAAGAGGAATTGGCGATAAAACACTAAAGCATTTAAAGGACCGAATGGAAGAAAACAATTGCTCATTATTTGATTCGATTAATCTAATTCATAATGATATTCCATCCTCAAAAATGAATGTTTTAGAGTCTTTTAAAACAATGATTTTAGAATTAGAGGCGGATATTGAAACAAAAAGTTTACCATTATTTTTTGATGAAATTATGGAAAAAACGGGATATCTAGAAAACTTACAAAAAGAAGATAATGAAACGCAAGATAGAGTTAATAATGCAAAAGAGTTCCGTTCCGTATTAGTAAATATGGAAACAAGTTATGAAAATAGTGATTTTTCTCAAAGAGAGAAACTTTCTCATGGACTTGATGAAATATTACTTGATCAATCTTATGGTGAGGACGAAGATACTGAAGGTGTTGTTTTATCTACTGTTCATTCAATAAAAGGACTTGAATTTCGATGTGTATTTGTTGTAGCGTTAGAGGAGGGGATTTTCCCCGCTTCTCGTGAAGAGGTTGATGTAGAGGAAGAACGTAGAGTAGCCTATGTTGCCTTTACAAGAGCAAAAGACAAGATCTATTTAACTTCCTCAAGACGAAGGTTAATATATGGAAGGTCTATACATAATAAAAAATCAAGGTTTATACTTGAATATGTAAAAGCAAATACAATGTCTACTACGATTGACTCGGATACTGAGGTTGAAATTCCATTTGATCCGGAAGATATTAAGCTAACTGATAAAGTAGAACATGCTTTCTTCGGTCGGGGAATTGTTATTGCTTTAGAGGATAAGTATTTTCAAATTATGTTTGATAAAGATCATACAATTCGTAAAATCTCTAAATCTTTTGATAAAATGAAGAAGATTGTAGATAAAAAGGAAGGTTAATCATGGAACTTCAACAAGTGAAAAAAGATATTAAAGACCTTGTTGTTCGCCTCAATCAGTATAATTATGAGTACTATGTATTAGATAATCCAACGGTTGATGATGTTTATTATGATTCTTTAATGCAACAATTGCTGGAGTTAGAACAAAAATATCCAGATTTAATTCTTGAGTCAAGTCCGACTCAACATGTTGGAGCATATTTAAAAACAAATTTAGAAACAATTCACCATACTCACCCAATGATGAGTTTGGGAGATATTTTCTCTTATGATGAAGTCACTGCATTTGTTGATAAAATTCAATCAGTCTATAAAAATGCTACCTTTGATGTAGAACTTAAGATGGATGGAATTGCAAGTATGATGGAATATAATGATGGTTTGTTAGTACTTTCAGCAACTCGTGGTGATGGCCTTGTAGGTGAGAATATTACTAAAAACGCTTTAACGATTGCAAGTCTTCCAAAGATATTAAAACTTCCTGTTTCTTTAGAGATTCGGGGAGAAGTATATATGAAAAAATCTGTCTTTACTGAGTTAAATACGTATCGAAAAGAGCATAATGAAGCACTTTTCGCAAATCCTAGAAATGCGGCTGGGGGAAGTTTAAGACAACTGGACAGTGGCGTAACTCAAATGCGAAAATTAGATCAATATGCCTATACACTTATTAACCCTTTAAATTATGGCATCAAGACGCAAACGGGTGTGCTTGAATATCTTTTAAGTTTAGGCTTTTCTGTTAATCCAAACTATCGCGAATGTAAGAATGCAAAAGAGGTTATTGATTATATTGAAGAATATCATCAAAAAAGGGATTCATTAGATTATCCTATTGATGGTATTGTTATCAAGGTTAATCAAATTGAGTTATATGATTCCATTGGTTATACCATAAAAGTCCCGAAATGGGCGATTGCCTATAAATTTCCAGCAGAAATTGTAACAACTAGATTAAAAGATATTATTTTTACTGTTGGAAGGACAGGAATGATTACTCCAAATGCGGTATTAGAACCCGTATTTATTGCGGGTACAATGGTATCAAGAGCTACTTTAAATAATGAGGATTTTATTAATCAACGAGATATTCGAATTGGTGATTTTGTTCGAGTTCGCAAAGCTGGCGAAATTATTCCAGAGGTTATTGATGTTGATTTATCTATGCGTGAAGCAAATGGAAAAAAGTTTCAAATGATTACAAAATGCCCTGTTTGTGGAAGCTTACTTATTCGAAAAGATAATGAATCTGAACACTATTGTACGAATCCTCAATGCGGAGGGCGCCTATTAGAACAAATAATTCATTATGCAAGTAGAGACTGTATGGATATTGATGGCCTGGGTGAAAAACAAATTGAAGCATTATTTAGTTTAGGCTATATCAAAGATATTGCTGATATATATCTATTAAAAAATTATCAAGATGAAATCCTCGAGATTGATCGGTTTGGTAAGAAAAAAGTTCAAAATTTAATTAATGCTATCGAGGAATCGAAAACTCATGCTTTAGATAAGTTTATCTTTGGTCTAGGGATTCGCTTTGTTGGTGCGAAAGCATCAAAAACTTTATCAAAACACTTTGGTACAATTGATAATTTAAGCAGGGCCTCTATGGAAGATTTATTGCTTCTTCCTGATATTGGCGATGTTATGGCAAAGAGT